>NZ_JBFUIB010000575.1:0-2160 GCF_056402095.1 Peribacillus sp. P4_C12 | reverse complement strand
TATATGGATCTTGCGGAACATACGGTCTGATTTGGTTATACATATCCTGAATAATAGGTTCCATATATCTTGCGTTAAACTGATTGTTCATAATCTCTTTTAAAAGACGTTGATATATTCGACGAAATGTATCTATATCAAGAATTCTTGCAGTTAATGTATTAAAGCCTTTAATACCAACATAATCCTCCTCCATCACCTTTCCATTTACATCTCTCCCCCATGTCGCATCATAATCCCACGGGATGATTTCAAATAGTCCAGTGTCTCCATTTCGGTACAAAGCATAATTGTGAACAAATCCATCAAAGTTTTGTGTGAAAATGACACCAGCCAGCCAGCGCAGATACTTTTCCACATCTACATATTTTACAATTTCCTTTTCAAAATCCACTCTTGGAATTGTATTAATATTGATAATTAATTCTTGTAAATATAATTCATCCTGAGCTGTCCCACATTTTTTTTGATAGCCCAATTCTAAGGATTGTTTAATTCCTTTATCTAAATCACTCATTAACGAGAAATTAGCATCTCCATCAACTGCATAAAAAATAGATCCTTTTGGCAGGTTTCTATTCTTCAAATAATGTTCATCTACTGATTCTAATTCTAGGTATATCCCCTCGTCCTTCCCATTCAAATTCAGGAAAACAAATTGGGATCTTGGTGATAAAGTTCCTATATCTGCAAAAAAATCTAATGATAATTTATTTCTTAGTAAAGATTTATCCTTATATTCAGCGTTTAAATGTACTTCTTTGGCATTGCGATAAGTATTTGGCTTGTAAAAGATTACATTATAGGACTTCTTCCGAAAATCTCGGATATGGGAGCCACGGTAAACGATATCAATATCGAGTTTTTTTCTGTTTATTGTTAACTTTGCACATACCGGATCATTGCACCAAATGTCTCTACGAAGTTCCATTAAATTTACAGGTGGAATAAAAAGCTGATATATAGGTATTTCCTTGTCAGCATTCATATAACCCTTCCCTTTCATTTTCATTTTAATTTATGAAAAAAAGCGAAAGATGCCACAAAAATAACTAATTTTTTTTAAAGGTTTTGCGATAATCAATAGCACATTACGTACAAGCAACATAGTTTATTATGGAAAAGGAGGATAAATATATGTCAAATATTTTTCGGGATATACAAAATGCGGTGGATAGGGCTAATTCTTTTGGGTTAAGTGACTTCATGTATCAGGACCCTCGTTCAAGAGCCCGTTCTACGAGGAAAAAGAATAGAAAAAGGCGCAGTACTCGTCGTTCACCACGCCGCACCAGCAGAAATCGGGCCACATGTAGCATTCAACGGCGCACCAGCAGAAATCGGGCCACGTGTAGCATTCAACGACGTACCAGCAGGAACCGTTCTACTTGCAGGTCTCATCGTCGCTCATGCTGGAGAAGGAGATGTACTTGCAATACTCAACTACGCTCTTGCTGGAGAAGGAGATCTACCTGCAGGACTGAACGACGTACTAGCAGAAATCGGTGTACCAGCAGAAATCGGCGCACCAGCAGAAATCGGCGTACTTTCAACAATCGGCGATGCCATAGAAGGCCTTCCTTTTGCTTCCGAAATAATTGTAGATGGAACTTTTAAATGCATGAATATTTTGAGGAGAAATCTTTAGAAGAGGCAACTTTAGAACGTTGAAAATATTTTTAAAGAGGTGATACTTTTTTATCACCTCTATTGTTGATGGATTATGAAAAAAATAACTAGCTTTTTTTAAACTACTAAAGAATCTTTCAAATCTCTCATGAACGATCACCCAATGTAGAAATCAGAATTACTACCATACGCATTAACGGCAATTTAACACATGCCCAATTAGGGGGCATGGACCACCTTCATTATTTTTGCACATTGAAAGTGCGCACCTTACAATGTAGTCAAAAAAAGGATCCTACCGGCTTTAAGACCGGCACGATCCATTTTAATTCTTATTTAACGGAGACCAATTCGAACTGTGCATATACATCCTTCAGCCCTGCTTGAATCGCTTGACCTGCCTTACCACGATAATACATTTGCACACGATCAATCAATTCTTCGATACCATCTTTAAGACAATAACCGCGAAGTAGTTGACGAATGTATTCCCTGCCATGTTCTGTAGCAAGGGTACAGGATGCATCAACA
>NZ_JBFUIB010000574.1:0-2161 GCF_056402095.1 Peribacillus sp. P4_C12 | reverse complement strand
TCTTGAAGGTGATCAACTTCTGCTCCGCCGGCTACATCCTCTCCCATAAGAATGACATTTTCATCTTTTCTCATTGCGAGCGCCATTGCTTCATTTATTGCTTGTGACATACTGATTTTTCTACTCATCTCAATTCCTCCTTTTATTGTTTAATAGGATACATAAACATCGTTTAATAAATCGGAAGCCTCTGGATATGGGCTTTCTTCACTAAACTTAACAGCTTGTTTAATCGCCTCTTCAACTGAATTCTCGAGGGAAACCAATTCAGTTTCAGCTAACAGATTCTGATTTAGTAAGTATTTTCTAAATTGAGCAATAGCATCTTTTTCTTGTTTATGTTCTTTCTTGTCTTGTTCTTTTTTATATTTCTGAGCATCGCCCTCGAAGTGTCCATAATTTCTATAGGTTACGCATTCTATTAATGAAGGACCTTCTCCTCTGCGAGCTCTTTGAACTGCTTCTTCTGCTGCCTGATAAACAGCAATTACATCCTTCCCATCCACTCGAACTCCCGGGATATTGTAGCTTATCGCACGATCGGCTATCGTTTTGCAACTGGAAGCATAATTAAAAGGTGTGGCTTCACCATAACCATTGTTTTCAGCAATAAAAACAACAGGAAGATTCCAAATAGCCGCAAGATTGATCCCTTCATGAAAAGTGCCGTGATTATTAGCACCATCTCCAAAAAAACATACACTTACATGATCAGTTTTTTTATACTTGGCAGTTAATGCTGCACCACAAGCAAGTGGAAAGCCTCCTCCGACAATACCGTTTGCGCCTAACATTCCTTTATCTAAATCGGCTATATGCATGGAACCGCCTTTTCCTTTACAAAGCCCTGTTACTTTCCCGTAGATTTCAGCCATCATCCCATTAAGGTCGCATTCTTTAGCGATGCAGTGACCATGACCCCGATGAGTGCTTGTAATGCTGTCCTTTTCTGTAAGGTGGGCACACACGCCTACTGCCACCGCTTCCTCCCCAGCATACAAATGAACAAATCCTGGTAATATTCCCTTAGCAAATGATTCATGAACTTGGTCTTCGAATTTTCTAATCTCAAGCATTTTTTTGTACATCCAATAAGCCTTGTCCTGTGATAACTGAATTTCTTTAGTTTGAATCGTTTCCATATTCCAGCCCCCAATCTTAATAATGAGTCAATAATATATAGTGCAATTTACGTGCCAAAATGGAAATTCGCTATATTAGGAATTTATCTATTTTCTAAAGAAACAAAACGAGACAAAATGAGATTGTTGTCTCGTTTTGTCTCATTTTAAACAAAAAATGATAAAGGGGTTTTAGAATTCTTCATAAAGAATGTATGTAACATGATATAGCATGCAAAATTGAAAGGTACTATTAKATAGAAGTTCAAAAACTAATAGAGATGGGGACAAAAAAGACGGAGTCAATTTGCTCCGCCTGTATTTGTAGCTTTGTAATAAAGTTTGATAAAAAGTAGGTCACTAAATTTTATTTGGTTGTTAACGCAAAGACTCCATTTTGAAAAAAGTTTGATTATTTCATTGAACCTTCTTCTGCTAAAGCCCCCGTTAGTTCCATAAAAGTGCTGCTGACCTTCTCCTGATATTGAATTAAAGCACCGTTTAGTTGAAGAAGACGTCGCTTCCACCTACCTTTAGATGGTTATTATAGAAATCTCACATTATGAAATATATGTTTTTTTCCATTCCGTTCGATTATTAATTCTTCTATACCTAAAATTGCTGTAACTGATTTTGTTGTTTGTTCTTGAATCCATGGCAGGTAAAACTAAATTATTAAATTCTTCGTACGCTTTTTTTGGATAAGTATTTCTGGATATTGCAAAGAAATAAATACCTATCATTCTACCTCTTTGGTAAGAGGCAGTGGCGATAACGGTAGACATCTACTATCAAATTCAAATCGTCTAGTCAGACCAAAGCAAATACTTAGTTCGTCGTTATTCAAAAGTTGATATTTAAGTTGCTTTTGTAACATATTTCTCAGTATCGTTTAGATTCCTATAATAAGTAAATTACCTCAATTTATAAAAAAAGTTGCGTAGCAACCCTGTAATAGAAGTAAATCCACCTGTTAGGTGGAAGATCGTTCTGCATTACCGCGCTGCACTCTATTACAGATAGGGTCCGTTTGGTTATGT
>NZ_JBFUIB010000573.1:0-2168 GCF_056402095.1 Peribacillus sp. P4_C12 | reverse complement strand
AGGTTGGGGTTATATGTTTGAAGGGTTAAAACAATTAGTTGAAACTGGTAAAATTAATTATCCATCTTAAATTACATTCACACGAGCGTCTACTTTCGCTTTATAAGGTCGACCAGTAAAAATTACTRGTTKACCTTTTTTAATAGATTCTATTATATCAGTAGCCAGGGAAGGATATGAAAAAAATTTCGCCCTACCCTCATTACATAAACTTTTGAGACAGTGATCATTTAAGTTAGTAAATATGGGAATATACCGATATTTTGATTTACAAATGTTCAATTCATTCGTAGCTATTTTAGGTTGTATAGGGCTTTGCGGAATCTTTTTAGATAGTGGTAATTATTTACATTGTGGAATGAGCGGAGTTTAGGTAATATAAGTATACAAGCTGCGCTGTTCGTAATGATTATTAAGTTTTAACCTTTAAGCTGTAATAGGGAGTTTTATATTGAAACAGGAATGTTATGCCTTGTCACTGACTTGGACAACAGGATTTTTTCTGCAAACACCCACTTTGAGGAGTGGTGGTTTAAAACTTTCTTACTGAATACGGCAATGGCGGCTTACATCTTTAAATGTTGAAACCGGTCTCGGTCTGAGGCCGGTTTTTTGCTGTTTTTTCACAATGTACTATAGGAATTGTATGTATCGCTTTGTAGTCTGAAGAATCGAACCGATAATATCGAACCCATATTGAACTAATATATTTATTTTCAACCGTCTTACTTTTTTTTGAAAAAAATGCCATAGTTTACAGCTTGGTACCTTACATGTTGTATTGGCAACATTTATTCTTGCTTTGTATACCGATTGGCATAACTTGAGGCAACGAAAGCATTGGGTTTAATTTTGGGTTCCACTCCCATGGATTCCATCCTAGCTACCATTTCTTTTACAAACTCACTTGTTTTGTTCCGTTTTCCAATCCCGATATCAATATGGCCCTCCATGATGAACGTTGCCCCTTGATATACAGCAGGCAGTACAATATCGATTAACTGATTTTTTCTTTCTTCCGTAAACATGGATACAATCTCCTCAGTTAACGACAATTCATGGGAAATACGTTCATGTAATTGGGTCATCCTTCTAGGAATCGTCACTTTTCTTATACAAGCCCACACACCATTCCCGACCTGCTGTATCACAATGCCTGTAATGAAAACCGTATGTTTTTTATGTACTTGAGAATCAGTACCGAACATCAATCGATAGTTACCAGATGGATTTAATTTCATGAACTCTACAATATGATCGAATACTTCTTCAAATGACATGTTTTTTTCCTGAAGATTTTGAAATGGAATGTTATGAATTGGATATTGCCTCATATTGTTGCCCCCAACCTTTCCCTGGTTATAATACTGATTGTTCCATATCTACTTCCCGCCAATAACACATCATATGAAGTAAGTTCTTGTTTCGTGCAGTGAGTAGAACCAACCCTCAAATGAAGATGTAGTCATCAATAAAAAGAAATGTAAGAAAGAGCTCTTATTAAGAGAGCAAAATCCTTAATGAAAAATCTATTTGAGAGATACCGATATGGACGAGAATGACCTTTGCTGATGAAGCTTATTAATAGATTGAATTGTTAACGGTTCGAAAATATATCCCAAACTAAACATATAGAAAGAGCATCCATTAGGAATTTTTTTCTGGATAGTCTTTTTTTAGGACTATCCAGTTTTTCTTTTTTGAGGAGTTATGAACTCCTGAAGTCCCTGCTTAGCTATTATACTGAGACGGATATTCCCTATATTTCCCGAAAAAATAATTGATAAATATTTCCAAGTGAAATATACTTTTTTGTAAAGGTCAACTTTATTTTTCACGAAAATGAAAACGTAATCACATCATGAACCTTATTTCTGATTTTATTACTAAGTCTCGGTTTCTATTATCATAAGGGAAGGTGTGGTTTTTTGAAAAAATTATCTATTGGCATGTTTACCTTTATGCTGTATTTTGTTCCTTTATCAAGTACTTCACCTGGTTTTGCAGAAGTAAAACCAGATTACAAGCTATATGTGATGGCGCCATTGGGTGAAATAACAGATTGGGAAGCATTTAAAGCAGAATTGATTCAGTTGAAGGAAAATGGAGTATATGCAATAACAACAGATATCTGGTGGGGATTAGTCGAGAGTAAAAAAGATAATAAG
>NZ_JBFUIB010000572.1:0-2194 GCF_056402095.1 Peribacillus sp. P4_C12 | reverse complement strand
GGATTTATTTGCAAAAATTTCTTTTCGAATAAATCCTCATCCGGTATTGCATTTTCACCTTCACCATTTAAAAAGTTCAGTAAATCGATGCTTGGTGGTGAAATATCTACCTTTTTACTGAAAATGGTCGACATTGATGTAGCAGCCGAACCCATCATTTGGTTCATTGCTTCCTGGACCGCACTTAGTTGAATTTCTCCTAGCATCTCTGAAGGATTCAAACCATCACCGCCAAGCATCAAATCGGCAATGATCGCCGCATCACTTTGTTTGATGACAAGCATATTAATGCCTGTAAAACCTTCTGTATATTGCACTTGGATGGCTACATAGGGATGCGGGAATTCTTCCGCAATATTACCCCTTTCAATTAATGTAACCGCCGGGGTAGTGATATCCACTTTCTGATTCAACAAAGTGGATAAAGCAGTGGCCGAACTCCCGAAAGAGATATTCCCAATTTCACCGAGCGCGTCCAGTTCCATCATTGATAAATAATCTTCTATCGAAAGAAAGTCCACCTCATCTTCTATATCACTTGTACCTTTTAAAAGGGCATCTATCTCGTCTTGTGAAAGCATTTCATCACTTATCATTTTCGTCTCCCCCTTTCAAAATATTAAGAATCTGGATGGCGTGTTTTTTACCTACTTTGCCTGGTTGTCCACTATATTTCGGAATTCCCCCTACTTTAATTGTTAAAGGCTTATCGATTGCATGATTTAAATCGATGACATCACCTACATCAAGCAGAAGGAAATCCTGGATAGCAATATCCGTAGTTCCTAATTCGGAAATAATTGAGAGATCCGCATTCCTAATACGATTTTCCAAAACTTTTATTTCCTCAGGAATTCTTTCTTTTTGAGAATTTTCCATCCAGTAGTGAGCAGATAACTTCGGTATGATTGGTTCTAAAACGACGTGAGGAATACAAATGTTAATCATTCCGCTGGTTTCACCGATTTGCGTATTTAGAGATATGACTACAACTGTGTCATTTGGTGAAACCAATTGTAAAAATTGCGGATTCACCTCAAACTCTGTCATTACCGGTTCGATATCAACAATCGTCCCCCAAGCTTCTTGTAAATTTTCAAAAGCCTTTTCAAATAGATTTGACATGATCTTTGTTTCTATTTCAGTTAAACTGTCGACTTTATTAACGCTTATACCCCGCCCTCCCAAAACTCTGTCCATCATGGAATAAGCGATATTCGGATTGACCTCAAGAATGATTCGGCCATCCAGAGGCGGTACCTCAAACACATTCAAAATGGTCATCTTAGGTATTGAACGTATGAACTCTTCATATGGAATTTGATCTGCAGATGCTACGGATATTTGAACATATGTCCTAAGCTGAGCAGAGAAATAAGTTGTAAGCAATCTTGCAAAGTTCTCGTGTATCCTAGTCAAACTGCGGATTTGATCCTTTGAAAACCGAAGTGCTCTTTTAAAGTCGTACACCTTCACTCTTTTTTCTACTTCTTCTTTCTTTAAATCATCTGCATCCATTTCACCTGTAGAAATGGCCGATAACAAAGCATCGATTTCATTTTGCGATAATATTTCCCCGGACATTAGCACTCACCTCCAAAGCTTCCCCTTCTTATTTAATGAAGCAAGGATGTTCTTATTGAAGAATCGAGGAGGTTATATAAACCTTTTCAACTTTTCCTTCTTCCATTAATTCATTAATTCTAGTCTTTAACGTATCCTGAAGTTTTTCCTTGCCCTTTTTACCAGTTAACTCTGTCGCTTTCATTTCGGACAGTTCGGCAATAATAATGTTTTTCACCTGAAAACCTCTTTTTTCCAACTCTTCTTTTGCTTTTTTATTTTCTGTTTGGACCATAAATGAGATTTTGATATAATCATTACCCGAGAGATTCGTTGTAATTTCAGGAATTTCAACAGATGATTTGATAATTTCATCTATGGATGGTTTACCCTCTGCAGATGTGGGGTCAGATAACTTTGTAACAACCACGACCGCTATTACGCCAACAAGAGTAATTGCCACCAGCATAATCAACATAATCGTCAATAGTTTTTTTTTCATAACCTTTCCTCCTCATCATCACGCAATCCCAGAACATTCACGGTACGATAAAATTGTATAATGGCTTGAATTATTTCTTCTTCCTTCTCGAGCACCACGATTTTCTTCCCATTTGTAAACGTAATAGTC
>NZ_JBFUIB010000571.1:0-2196 GCF_056402095.1 Peribacillus sp. P4_C12 | reverse complement strand
GTATGGATGAGCCCGATAGAATCCGTAATGATTCCACCTAAGTAGGCACCAATAGCAATTCCTGCATTAAAGGYAGCAATATTGATAGCAGACGCCACGTCAACTGCACTCGGGACAAAACGCTCAGCTAATGTCACAACATAGACTTGAAGTCCTGGCACATTCATGAAGGCAAATAACCCCATAAAAATAATAGTAATTAAACCAGCTACCTTAAACGGAGCCGTGAAAGATAAAATCACCAGTACAATAGCCTGTATAAGAAACATATAGAATAGGGCATTAATAGGATTGCGATTAGCTAGCTTTCCGCCAATTGTGTTCCCTATAGCAATGGCCACTCCATAAACTAGCAAAATTACGGCAACTGTTCCTTCTTTAAATCCTGTCACCTGCTGTAACAAGGGAGATAAATAAGTAAAGACAACGAATGTACCTCCATATCCTAATGCTGTAATAATGAATACAAGCAGTAAGCGACCATTTGTTACTAATTTGATTTGATCACGGAACGTGGTGCGAGTAGCTTTTTGTAAATCAGACGGAACAAGAATGCTGTTCCCAAGGAAAGCAATTATGCCGATTGCCACAATAATAATAAAAGCAAATCTCCAACCAAAATGTTGCCCTATAAAAGTTCCAAAAGGAACACCTGTCACAGTCGCTACCGTTAGCCCTGTAAACATAATGGCAATCGCACTCGCTCTGCGATTTTCAGGTACTAAATCTGCTGCAATCGTAGCACCTATTGACATGAAAACACCATGAGCTAAGGCAGAGATGACACGGGCTGTCAGTAATACCCCGATGCCAGTAGCACTAGCCGCAAGCGTATTTCCAGCTATAAACACAATCATAATCCAGAGTAATAAAGATTTGCGAGACATATTAGATGTTAGAGATGTCAGAATAGGTGCTCCGAACATTACTCCTAAAGCATATAAGGAAACTGTTAATCCGGCAGTTGTCACTGTAATGTGTAGATCTTTTGAAATTAGTGGTAACAGTCCCACACTAATAAACTCTGTTGTTCCAATTGCAAAGGCACTGATTGCTAATGCCAGCAATGCCAACGTACTTCTTTTTTTATCTATAATCATAATATCTTCTCCTCCTAATGATTTGTTCTATCATGAAATTGCTTAAAGCAATAAAATGTACCGTGTTAATCGGTGACAAATGTTATTATGATATATAATAGAATTAAAAAACAGTACGTACTTTTAAGTGATATAGGCACCTTAAAGTTCCTATAAAGTAAGGAGAGTTAATAAAGTATGCAGAAAAAGAAGTACAATATTTCAGTCGAAGCTACACTAGAGGTACTAGGTGGAAAATGGAAATGTGTGATTCTTTGCCATCTAACACATGGTAAAAAACGTACAAGCGAATTAAAACGTCTTATGCCAAACATTACGCAAAAAATGTTGACCCAACAATTACGTGAGTTAGAAAAAGACGGAGTGATCAATCGGATCGTTTACAACCAAGTTCCGCCCAAAGTTGAATATGAACTTAGTGAATATGGACAGAGTTTAGAAAGTATTTTAACCGCGCTATGTACGTGGGGAGAAAATCATATAACCAAAGTATATGGGGATAAATTTGYCGTTCTTGAGGAAAGTATATTAAATGATTAAAGTAATTCACTTAAATTAAATGTGAATGTACTTAATTAAGAATCTAAAAACACCAAAAACGAAATCCACTATAGGGGGATTTCGTTTTTGGTTAGGGAAAAATGAGTGCCAAGTAAATGAGTCACTTCCTGATCAAATAAATAAAGCCACCCTAGATTGAATCTAGCATATTCCATATTCCCATATCGAATCAATCAAACTTAGCAACACACTGGATTGCCATTTTTCCATGGTCATGAGATTGCCTAACATGCTTTTATTAGTTCTTTTTCTTTTGGTATAATAGCATGATCGTATAAAAACCAAATCAATTAAAAGTCATAAATAAACTCATGTTATTAATATTAGGATTAGGCGGAGCGATTATTTCCACCGTACTAATCGCCATATATACAAGCATAGGCGTTAACATGAATCAGTATGGCTGGCTAGGTTCTATTGCGATACTTATCTTTTTATTTGTTTGGTATAGAAACAAGTTGCAGTTCAGTGGATGGTACACTGGAAATGGGAGAGAAAAGCTGCCCAAAAAGGTCTCACAGGCACTGATCCTGTG
>NZ_JBFUIB010000570.1:0-2203 GCF_056402095.1 Peribacillus sp. P4_C12 | reverse complement strand
CCAGAAAACGGGCTCCCAGCCAGCCGTCGGCAGAAGCGACCGGCTTGTAAGCGAAGCCGCTATAGCTCCAACCGAATAACCACAAAAAACGAATGACACAAGAGCAGAACGGATGTGCTTAGGTGCAAATTCAGTGGTCAAGGCAATAACATTTGGCATGACTCCCCCTAGGCCAACACCAGCGATTACACGAAAAATTATAAACATAGTCGGTCCATTAGCGAACCCAGATAGCAGTGTGAAAAAGCTGAAGAGGAAAATGGTCAACAAGATAATTTTCTTTCTGCCCAATTTGTCTGCAAGTAACCCGAATACAATTGCGCCGGCCGCTGTACCCATTACCGTATAACTACCAATTGCACCTGCTGTCACATCAGATATTCCCCATTCCTTAATAAGGGACGGAACGACAGCCCCGTAAATGACAACATCATATCCATCAAACAAAATGACGAGAAAAAGCCAGAAAACAAGCCAAATATGAAATGAATGAATGCGGCTTCCGTCGATTACTTTCATTGGGTTAATCAACTTCATTATTATTGCCCCCCTTTAAATTTAGTTTCATTTAACAAATCGTATACTGCAACAATAGGAAACGCTTTCATTTTTTAATAACCTTTGTTCCTCCTCTTTAATATCTAAATTTTCCGTAATCTAATTTTATTAGCTGGCGTTTAAGATTGTTAGCCACTTAATGTAGGAAAAAAGAAGTTTATTTTCAGTTATTATGTAGTCTATTCGGATAGTTCAACCTACCCATTAACTAGTACAACAGCTGAGTGATATAAAAAAGAAGAAGTTCGCTAATTTAATACGCACAGTTTTCTTCTTAATGTACTTGAATCATTTGACAAATATATATAGTGCTATAGAGAAGCAAGGAACTCCGTTTATAAAATCTCCCTTACTTCTAATCTCTTTCGAATCCTAAACCCGTTGAATTTATAAGGGTCGAGCCATAAATTAAAAGTAAGATGGATATTATGTAGTCTTCTCAGTTAAACCCATGGCTACTAACCATGTTGTTATGGCCTTATCAGTATATTCTAGCGAGGCTATTGTTCATATGAAAATTGCTTTTTAGTTTCGTATCCATGTTTATGTGTGAATTCCTTACGATGGCAAATTGAACCTATCTTTAAAACATGGAAATCATTTTTTCGTATTCATCACTGTAATTCTGTAAAATTAGAACGACTAGAATGTCACTTATACGGACAATTAATAAGTATCCTTCTTTGTTCCTCTATCATGTTTCAAATGCGCTAATTACTCCTCATCAAGAAGAAACGAGAATTAAGCGAATATAAAGCGATTTATATCATAAAAGATTATTTTCCACTTATTTATCAATCTTTACAAAAAGACACCCAAGAATTAACAAAGATATTGTTTCGTCTGTTCAATCTCTTACAGAAAAACGGACGAAAATCCCATAGGTATGAGAAGAAAACCGTCTTTGATATCTTAGGTGTCGTATACAACTTTTCTATGTCTCAGAATCATGTAGCGTAATCCAAAAAATTGAAACCCGATAGGATTTATTTGGTATGCAAACCTTTAAAATACTTAAACTGTATCTTTAGAAAAAAGAAAAATCTCACGTGAAATTAAACGGTACATATTAGTCATGTTCAATATGTACCGCCCTTCATTTTTAAAAGTTTTTTCAATTTTGGTCTTAATAACGTATACTTTCTGCGTTTTGTTGCTGGGACCCCTTTTTAATCGGTAAATTTTTTGAAGCTAAACTTACAATAATGGTTATTAAAATATTTATAAATAATGCTATTGCTCCTGTACTAATGTCGTTAATAGTGTGTGGGACTGTTGGAAAAAAGGTTTCGATTTTTATATTGAAAGTCGTAGCATACAATACAATGAGCACTCCTGTAATAATTCCAGTCATTGCGCCATATTTATTAATATAATTTTTGGGGGAAAAGCTAAGGAATAATGCAGGTGCCAATTGTGCGATAAGACTGTATGACATGATGTTTAACAGTGCAAGTGCTGCCCCGCCAGATATGGTGAAGATTAAAGCAGTCAAAGAAAGGATAATGATGAATATTTTTGAGGCTACTAATTGTTGTTTTTCGGTAGCTTTTGGAAAAATAACATTGTAAACCCCTTTTGTTAAGCCAACAGATGCAGACAATAACATAACAGATGCTGGTACTAGAGCCGTTAGTAAACCAGC
>NZ_JBFUIB010000569.1:0-2208 GCF_056402095.1 Peribacillus sp. P4_C12 | reverse complement strand
AACCCAGTATGCCTTCATCTTCAAAGTACTTAACCCAGCGGCGGACTTGATTTTTATCAATTTCTAATTTATCAGCGACCGATTGATAACTCATATCTCCATTAAGGTATAAATCAACGGCCTGCTTTTTGAACGCTTTATCAAACGTTCTTTTAATATTACCCATAGAAAAATCCCCTCCATATATAGACAGATTAGTGTGCTTTCTTTTTTCTGTCTACTAAAAGGGGATCATATCAACATGACCGGGCTGTTTATTTTATTTATTATACGGGATATACTCCGTGTTTACGCTCAGTAAATGTCATTTGCTTGCTACTATACGCTTCAAACCGAGCGCTCAATTCATCACGCAGGTCATTTGGCTGGATAATAGCATCCACAATCATCTCTGAGGCTAAGCGGTAAATATCAATATCTTCATTATATTCATTTCGCTTCTGCTCAATGAAAGCAGGTCGTTCTACTGCATCCATTGCACTGATTTTGTTAGCATAGACTGCGTTAACCGCTGCCTCCGCACCCATAACAGCAATCAAAGCAGTTGGTAAGGCCAGAACGCAATCCGGTTCAAAAGCAGGACCTGCCATCGCGTATAATCCGGCACCATAAGCCTTACGAACAACGACAGAAATTTTGGGAACCGTGGCTTCGCTCATTGCTGATATCATTTTCGCACCATGGCGAATAATGCCCGCCTGTTCGACCTTAGTTCCAATCATAAATCCTGGAATATCCGCTAGGAACAAAAGTGGGATATGGAAAGCATCACATAAATTGATGAACTTGGCGGCCTTGTCAGCAGAATCATGGAACAGAACCCCCCCTTTGACACGCGGCTGGTTGGCTATAATTCCAATCGTTTGGCCATTTAACCGTGCAAGACCAGTAATCAATTCAGGGGCAAATAATTTTTTGATTTCACAAAATGAATTACGGTCTATAATCCTGTCGATTAGGTCATACATATTAAAGGCAGCATTTTGATTTTTTGGAATCAGCTCTTCCAGCGTTTTTTCAAATTCAGCAGGTAGCTCAGGTTTGGTAGCTTTCGGCTTTTGTTGATAATTTCCTGGAAAATAGCTTAAGTATCGGCGAGCAAAGGCAATGGATTCTTCTTCTGATTTAACGAGTACATCACCACATCCTGAAACGGAACAATGCATTTTCGCTCCACCCATTTCCTCTTCGGTCACTTTTTCGCCAATGACCATTTCGGCCATCCTCGGTGAACCTAAATACATGGATGCATTTCCATCAACCATAACAACAATATCGCAAAAAGCAGGGATATATGCCCCACCTGCTGCGGAAGGACCGAACAATAGACAGATTTGAGGCACTTTTCCAGATAGCTTCACTTGGTTGTAAAAGATCCGGCCTGCCCCACGGCGTCCAGGAAACATTTCGACTTGATCCGTTATGCGGGCACCGGCTGAATCGACTAAATATAGTAGTGGCAATTGTAACTTATCAGCGGTTTCCTGAATGCGGATGATTTTCTCTACAGTCCTCGCTCCCCAAGAACCTGCTTTTACAGTCGAATCATTGGCCATGACACAGACTCTCTGTCCGTTGATTTTGCCGATGCCTGTAACGACACCGTCTGCAGGCAGCCCATCACTCGCACAATTTGCGAAGAAGGCGTCCTCGATTTCAACTCCTTCGTCAAATAGAAGCTGTAGCCGATCACGTACGAAAAGCTTCCCTTTTTCAGCATTTTTTTGATGATATTTTTCTAAGCCGCCTTTTTTTATCGTTTCTACCGTTTCTGTAAGTTTATCCGTCGTTACCATCTATGTTCCTCCTTCAATTGAAATCAATTACCCGTAAATACCGGTTTGCGTTTTTCCTTGAATGCTGACAGACCCTCCAGTCGGTCACGGGTTTGCAGTGTTGTCTGATAGCAGTCCTTCTCGATTTGCAATCCAGTTTTCAAGTCTGTATCTGCCCCTTGATTCATGGCAGCTTTTGCCGCTCTTAGTGCTAAAGGGGCATTGACAGCAATTTCTCCAGCCAGGTTTTTCGCTTCCTCAAGCAGATGTTGAGGCGGGTACATATGGCTGATGATTTGCATGGCATGTGCCGTTTTAGCGTCCAGTCTCCTTGCCGTATAAATCAGTTCTTTCGCAGTCGCCATTCCGACAATCCGCGGCAACCGCTGAGTACCTCCACCGCCTGGTATTATTCCAAGCGCAGTTTCAGTCC
>NZ_JBFUIB010000568.1:0-2214 GCF_056402095.1 Peribacillus sp. P4_C12 | reverse complement strand
GTACTATCCTTACCAAYAATATGATTTTCTTCTGCTTGCTTAATTGCTTGACCGATAATTTCATTGATATAATCTTCATCCATAGCAAATCTTTCAGGAATAGGATTAGCGATAACTGCTCCACCATTAAGATTTAATTCCCATTTCGTTTTTAATGTTTCAGCAATTTCATCGATTGAATCAGTGGAGAAGTTTAATAGATATTCACTATTTCTTGTGTAGAATGCTGGTAGGCACTCCGTTTCATATCCAATTACAGGCACCCCTTTTGTTTCAAGGTATTCTAGTGTAAGCGATAAATCTAGGATTGATTTAGCACCAGCACAAATTACGGCTACATTAGTTTGGGCTAATTCTTCAAGGTCAGCTGAGATATCCATAGTAGTTTCTGCACCTTTATGAACCCCACCAATACCACCTGTTACAAAGATTTTGATTTCTGCCAAATCAGCGCAAATCATCGTTGTAGCAACAGTCGTTGCTCCTAGTTGTTTTGTAGCAATAATTTGAGCTAAATCACGTCTTGATACTTTAGCAACATCTGAACTTTTACCAAATAATTCTAATTCATCTTCTGTTAAACCAATTTTAATTTTTCCATCAATGATAGCAATTGTCGCTGGAACAGCACCGTTATCACGAACAATTTGTTCAACTTCACGAGCCATTTTGACATTTTGAGGATAAGGCATACCATGTGAAATAATAGTAGATTCTAATGCAACGATTGCTTTTCCTTCCTCTTTTGCTTGTTGTACCTCTGCAGATAATTCAATATATTTTTTCATTTAAATTGCCTCCATATCTAACATTAATTGTTTTTTTGATAATTCTTGTCTAACTGTATACTTCGACATAATTGTTTTATGGGAATTGACCAAACCAGCTTTTATGATGTAATCAATTTCTTTTTTTTGTAACCAGGAATAAATAACGCCTGAACAAAATGAATCTCCAGCACCTGTAACATCAACAACTATTGGTGTTTCTATGGCAGGAAAATAATGAATCTCACCATTTTCACTACCTGTCATTACACCTTTTGAACCATTCGTTACAATAACATTTTTGACTCCTAAATCTAACCACTCTTTAACTGAATTTCCCCAATCTTCTTCATCATTGATTTTAATATTCATAAAAGTTTCTGTTTCATCTTTATTTACTATGAGCCAACTAACTGCATTCAAAGTTTTTGGAAGTCTATTCATTTTGGGAGACGAAACAGGAATAATGACTAATGGAATATTATGTTTAGATGTGAAAAAACAAAGAAAATCAATTGTTTCACTTGGACAATTTAAATCCACTACGATACATTTAGCTCTTCTAAGAATATTACTGTTTTTAATCAACAACTCAGGTGTAATATTCTCAAAAACGTCCATGTCTGCTAATGCAATTGATAAATCCCCATTCATATCTAAAACTGCTGTATAAGATCCTGTTGTCAAATTTTCATTTTGAGAGACATGTTCTAAATTCATAAAAGGTGACGATAAATCATAAATCTCTTTCCACTCTGAATCGAGACCACTTGCTGAAATTAATGTAACATCCTCACCTAATCTACCTAAATTTTCAGCAATATTTCTTGCTACTCCTCCAACCGATCTAGAAGATCTTACTGGATTAGATGTTTCATTAGTAATTTTATATTTTGTATAAAATTTCTTATCTACGTTAGCACCTCCTATGCAAACAATAGGAGCTATTTCATTTAAAACATAAGCCTTGCCAAAGACATACTCTTTCTTGATTAATCCAGAAATAATATTAGCAATAGACGACTTTGATATACCCACAATTTCCGATAACTCCTGTTGAGAAATAAAGGGATTTTCTCGAATCATATCTAAAATCAACTCTTCTTTTTCATTAATATCATTAGCCATTTTTACACCTCACTTCTTTAAACAATTGTTTATGCTATGAACATACGTTTAGTATACGCTTACATTTTTAATTGTCAATAAATTTTAAATAATTATTTAATGACAAATGACACCCTGTTATTGAAAATTTTATTTTGCGCCTAATGTTGTACTACTTTCTTTTTAATTAACACTATATTTCTATTAAGCATTGTTGGTAAGCTCATGCCTAGAAGAATGGTTACAATACCTACTATTTGCATTGAAGTAACATTTTCACTTAACAATATGACTGACACCATCACTGCGATTGGCAATTCAATAGCACCCAATATTGATG
>NZ_JBFUIB010000567.1:0-2238 GCF_056402095.1 Peribacillus sp. P4_C12 | reverse complement strand
TCTTTCAACGGTGTATGACCGTTGAAAGAAGCGGCCCAGAAACTTTCCAAGCAGATGCCCAAACCTTTATCCTTATTTTTTGATACTTTTGCGAATCGACTTGAATCTGGTGAAACCACTGTAAAAGATGCATGGGATGAAAGTTTGAAGAAAATATGGCAGTCCCTTGCCTTAAAGCAGGGAGAGTTCGAAATTCTTTCACAGTTTGGTGAGACTCTAGGAAAAAGTGATAAATATCATCAGCAAAAACAAATTATGCTAACGATGGCACACTTGGAGCGGGAAGAGAGCGATGCACTAGACCGGCAGGGGAAATATGAAAAGATGATGAAAAGCCTTGGTTTTTTAACGGGATTATTACTAATCATTTTGCTGATGTAGGAATAAGTGGGGGGGAATGAAAATGGGCATTGATGTGGACATCATATTTAAAATAGCTGGTGTTGGGCTGGTAGTGGCATTTCTTCACACGATACTCGATCAAGTTGGAAAGAAAGAATATGCCCAGTGGGTAACGCTTTTTGGATTTATATATATTTTATTCATGGTAGCTTCTGTTGTAGAGGATTTATTCCAAAAAATTAAATCAGTATTCCTATTTCAGTAAGGGGGGATTCACGATTGAAATCATAAAAATCGTGGGCATTGCCCTAGTTGCCACTTTTTTGGCCCTAATCGTCAAGGAGCAAAAACCTAATTTCGCTTTCCTGCTTGTCGTTTTTGTAGGTTGCTCCATTTTTCTTTTTTTAGCAGATAAAATATACGAAATCATTTTAATGTTAGAAAAAATAGCGGTAAATGCAAATGTAAATACCGTTTATTTGGAGACTATCTTGAAAATAATCGGAATCGCCTATATCGCTGAATTTGCCTCCCAAATTACAAAAGATGCAGGGCAGGGATCACTCGCTTCCAAAATAGAATTGAGCGGGAAAATCTTGATTCTGGCGATGGCAATACCGATTTTAACCGTCATTATTGAAACGATTATACAGATGCTTCCAAGTTAATGGACTATTCCTACTAGTCAATGAGGTGAAAGTATGAAGCAGCGGATGCCTTACTTATCCATTCTATTCGTTTTACTCTTTTTTTTGCATACATCTGTTGGACAAGCTGCCGAAAATGGTGAAAGTGGAGAAGTTGATCAAGAGCCAATTATGCAGTCTGAATTGGTACAAGCTCAAATAGAGAGACTCGGCGTTGATGAGCTCAAGAAATATTGGGATGACATTGTCACGGAGTATGGAGGGTTTTTACCTGAAAGCCAGAAAGGAAGTTTCATGGACTTTGTAAGCGGAGATAAGAAATTTTCATTTGATCAATGGATAAAAGGGATGATAAAGTTCGTTTTTCATGAACTGCTCGTGAACGGGAAGCTCCTAGGATCACTCATTTTATTGACCGTGTTCAGCATGTTCCTGCAAACTCTGCAGAATGCGTTCGAGCAAAGCTCGGTGAGTAAGGTCGCTTATGCAATCGTTTATATGGTATTAATCATTTTAGCGTTGAACAGCTTTCATGTGGCGATTGAATATACAAAAGATACGATAGATTTGATGATTTCTTTTTTAATGGCACTCATCCCTTTGCTATTAGCTTTAATAGCAGCTTCTGGAGGACTTGTATCTGCAGCGTTCTTTCATCCTGTCTTAATGTTTTTAATGAATACCAGTGGCATCTTGATACAATATATCGTCCTACCATTATTATTCTTCGCAGCGATTTTAAGCATAGTCAGCACGCTGACCGAACATTATAAAGTGACTCAGCTGGCCCAATTGCTCCGTAACTTTGCTATCGGGATTCTGGGTGCTTTTATGACCATTTTTCTTGGTGTTATATCCGTTCAAGGAGCATCGTCTGCTGTTGCAGACGGAGTGACAATCAGGACGGCGAAATTTGTGACAGGCAACTTTATTCCGGTAATAGGGCGCATGTTTACTGATGCAACCGATACGGTCATTAGTGCCTCCGTTCTTCTGAAAAATACAGTGGGTTTGTCAGGTGTCATTATCCTCCTGCTTATAACTACATTCCCAGCTATAAAAATCTTAATGATCTCCTTTGTCTATAAACTAGCAGCGAGTCTTTTGCAGCCGCTTGGTGGAGGGCCTGTAATAAAATGTCTCGACATTATAAGTAAAAGCATGATTTATATTTTCGCAGCATTGGCCATTGTCTCACTCATGTTCTTTTTAAGTATCACAGTAATTATAGCCTCTGGAAACATTACAC
>NZ_JBFUIB010000566.1:0-2241 GCF_056402095.1 Peribacillus sp. P4_C12 | reverse complement strand
GGCGTTCCTGGATTTCYCKTTTATCGCTYGTTTCCCAGATTTCCAGGTCCTGTTCGAATTTCTGCAGTTCGTCACTGTTTTCTTCAAATTGTGCGGATACATGTTCATGRACCATGTGGATGACCTGGTTTTTCATGATTTCTGGCATCGATTCGCCATATTCAACGAATTTCAAAAAGTCCTCAAAGTAGCGAGCATGTGAAGCCTGGTGGATTTTCAGTTCGGCTTCTTCTACCATTCCTTCTTCGGGCATATAGGGGTATTGGATGGATTTCATATTTTTGKTGGTGATTGCCATTTCAACGTGTCGAATTAGTGTTCGTTCATCTGATATGGAAGCAACCTTTGGCTCGAAATCACATTTTAATAAGAAGACGAACGGTTCATCTAGATATTTCGTTAATTTAGCAGATGCGACTAGGAAGACCCCGCCACGCACTGCACTTGTATCTATATAAGACTGAGCGAATTGTTCATTTTCCTGCTGGAAGACTTCTTTTGTACCGGCAAAGCGGACACGGTTAAATACATTGTAATTTGGGTTGGAATCAAGTGCATGGCCTTCTTCAACAATAAAAGAACCGATTTTTGTGGGTATTTGTTCAGTTTTTGGATGACGGTCTACTTTTCGTTTGGAGATTTTCATCAATTCCCCATCCAAAAAATCCTTTAAAGGACTTTCTTCGTATTCCTGGGTATCGAGTGTTTGAAAATGTTTAAATCGTTTATCAGCCTGATCGCCTTTTCCTTCAACCTGTATTAAATAAAAARACAGATAGGTAATCGTAAAATCCATGAAAGTCACCATCTCCAATTAAGCATATTTCCCGTACTTTTTAAGACTTAATAAGTATAGAGATGTACATCAATTTCGTCAAACCATTAGTTCTTGAATGGCTAGAATAATTATGGTGTATTATTCCATAATAATAAGAGTAGGGAACAAAAATTGGAGTCTCTATCTAAAATTTGGATATACTGGAAAATAGAATCAAATGAAGATCTAAAAGGGTAAGTAGGTATCCCAGCTCAGGATTTGTCTAATCCATTCATGTAAGATTATAAAATTTTGATATTTATTTTAACGTTCTATATGTAAATGCACCTAAACATTTGATGGAGAATTATGTCGAAAAATCACTAGAGATATTCAGCGAATTTTCAAAATAGAAATTCTACTATAATAAAACCAATGATGTATAAGGGTTTAATACGTATAATTTGAAAGTCAGATAATTCAGGAATTGTTGAATTTTGTCGAACATTCTCTATTATAAAAAGTAAGTGAATTCATTTATTTGTTATTTTCTGAATAGTTTTTTGAATTTGCGGAGGAGAAAACATGAGTATTTTTAGAAAGAAGACTATTGAGGACTTATTGAAAAACGCTGGTTCCAACAGTAAGGGGTTGAAAAGGGAACTAGGTGCTTGGGACTTAACGATGCTAGGAATTGGAGCAATAATTGGCACTGGTATTTTTGTATTAACGGGAACTGGAGCAGTTAATGCTGGTCCAGCGCTTTCGTTATCGTTCGTCATTGCCGGCCTTGCTTGTTTATTCGCAGCACTTTCATATGCTGAATTTGCATCATCCGTGCCGGTATCTGGTTCAACTTACACTTATGCGTATGCAACACTAGGTGAATTTGCTGCCTGGATTATAGGGTGGGATTTAATCCTTGAATACTTATTGGCAGTTAGTGCCGTATCGGCCGGCTGGTCTGGTTATTTCCAATCGTTTTTAGGTGGATTCGGGATTAACTTCCCGGAGAAACTAACCGCAGCACCTGGTTCAATTGAGGGTGTTACAACTTATATGAACTCGCCAGCCTTTTTAATAGTTATGGCTATTACTTTATTGATTTCTAGAGGTACGAAACAAACTACAAGGATCAACAACATTATGGTTGTTATTAAAGTGATCGTTGTTTTGTTGTTTATCGTCTCTTCTATTTACTATGTGAAACCTGAAAACTGGCAGCCATTAATGCCATTCGGAATCAGTGGAGTATTTTCTACAGCCGCTTTAATGTTCTTTGCATTTATCGGCTTTGATGCAGTAGCATCTGCTGCTGAGGAAACAAGAAATCCAGGAAAGAATTTACCACGTGGGATTATCGGTTCATTGATTATTTGTGTTGTACTTTATATGATTGTTAGTTTAATTATGACAGGTGTGGTACCGTATGCACAGTTCGCAACGGCACTGGATCACCCGATTTCTTTAGTACTACAAAGCGC
>NZ_JBFUIB010000565.1:0-2243 GCF_056402095.1 Peribacillus sp. P4_C12 | reverse complement strand
GAATAGAGTTTTTCAGAAAACTATACAAGGAGATGGGATGTGGGGAAATCGGGGATAAACAAGTGGTTAATTTACGCAATCCTATTATTCTAGGTGAGGATAAAAAAATCCATTGCGAAATCCAAGAAATTACCAATAACCAACTTTTTGGCTTTAATATTTTGGAAATCCCAGGGCACGCTCCAGACCAGGTTGCCTTTTATGGAAAAGAGTGTAAGTGGCTATTTGCTGGAGATTTATTAATTGAAAATATTCCAAGCAATGCCTTCATTGAACCAGATTATGATGGGATCCGTACAAAATCCTTGGTCCAACAAAAGCAGTCATTAGAGAAATGTTCGTCATTGAATGTTGAACTCGTTTTTTCAGGTCACGGTATGATCATAGAAAATCCTGTTGATTTATTAAAAGAAAGAATAAAAGAGATTGATGAAAAAGCCAACAAATACATAAGCATTATTAAATCCGGAATTTCAACCGCAAGTGGAATTGCCCAATTACGATATAAAGAAAAGTATGAAAAGCAGTTTTTCAATATTATGTCTGAAATTATTGGTTATCTAGATTATCTTGAATTACAAGGGGAAATTAATAAGGAAATGGAGAAAGGAATTTGGCATTATTATTGCAACTAAATCATTGAAGGGCCTTATAATGCCTTTGATTGATGTTGTAAAACCCTTTTCCGATATCTCCAAAACGGGTTTTAGTCATTATGTTTAACCGTTCATACGACCATGATAGTTAATGAATGGGCAGCATGATGTAATAGGGTTTTAAATCCCTTGAAATATAGGGGTTTAAAGAGTATTTAGAAATAAATGCTCACCTATTTGCTCACCTAACATGTAAATATCTATTAAAGTTGAAGGTCTTCCATCAGTTTACTGAACTGATGGGAGGCCTTTTCTTCCATGTTGTCAGTCATATGAGCATAGATATTCATCGTTGTTTGAATATCTGTATGTCCTAATCGTTGTTGAATTTCTTTCAACCCCACCCCTGCTTCGATCAGTAAAGATGTATGCGTATGCCTGAATGAATGCAACGTAATTTCTTTGTTGATATGCGGTAACTTCTTAAGAAGACGTTGTAATCGAATTGCAGGCAGTTTTTGCACTAATGGATATCCCTCTGGTGAAGTGAAGACAAAGTTTTCATCCACGTAATGATGACTGTTTTGGATTTTCATTTTATTTTGCTGTAGTAGATGCTTTTTTAGTAACTTCATGACCTGATTGTCCATTTTAATCGTACGGATAGATCCTTTTGTTTTTGGTGTAAGCAATGTGTAATTAACCTTATTGTTCGTGGGGTTATATAAAGTCTTGGAAATTCTTATAGATCCACGCCTAAAATTGATATCAGGCCACTTGAGAGCTAACGATTCACCTATCCGAATTCCTGAATAGGCTAATAGCGAAAACAGCGTATAATCATTACTAAGTCCTTCAGTACGAGCAAGGGATAAGAATCCTATAAGTTCGTTTTTTTCTAGGAATTTCTTTCTGAGATTCTCCTTTTCAACTTCCTCAATAGTAGCTTGTTGTTTAGGAAGGCTATAATTTTCTGTCGGATTCTGTTGTAACCATTCCGACTCAACGGCAAATTTGAAGATCATTCGGCCTGTTGTATGAATCCCATCCATATAGTTCTGTGAATACATCTTGCACAGCTCATTTAAATATTCTCGATAAGCAGACTTACTAATACTTTTTATTGGTGTGTTTTTCCACTGTTTAAGTAATACGTTAGATTCTTTCGTTCTAGCCCGTACACTACTTACTTTAGCTTGTGTTGAATAACTTTCAAGCCACTTTTCTGCTAACGTATGAAAGTTCATATTAGAGTCTTGTAAGAATTCTCCTCTAGAAACATTGAATTCTAGCTCTTTAGCTGCATCTTTAGCTGCTGTTTTAGAAGAAAATCCTGATTTAGTAATCTGTTTTCGCTTTTTGGTAATAGGGTCTATGCCTAAKTTGACGGTGTAACTCCACTTATCGCCTCGTTTGCGGAAGTAAGCCATTATGTGCCTCCTTTAATTAGTCATCTTCCAATAACAATTTCAGCATCGTCTTTACTTTTCTATTTATGCGAAAGTGAAAGAGATGACTAGCAATAGCTAATCGTCTTTTTTTGTATGAAAACATATTCGTGAAAGGCCATACTAAAATAAGCCCACCATATTCTAATTTTTTGAAGGACGTAAATGTACTATGTCGTTATTTTAACTGGTTATGCAG
>NZ_JBFUIB010000564.1:0-2252 GCF_056402095.1 Peribacillus sp. P4_C12 | reverse complement strand
ACCCACAGAATCGAAGCACACGACGGAGTCTATGAAGTGGATGCCGTTGTCACACCAACAGAAATTGCCATGTTAAAGACCTTTGGCATCAATGTAAAAGAGACCCTGATCACCGAAAATCAATGGAGCACACGCGTGGCAGAGCGGCAATCTACTGTCCAGCTGCAAGCCAGTCTGGCAGCTTCCGAGGATACACTTAAAGTCCTTAGGGCAAACCATTTTACCAATCAATCAGGCACCTTCCTATATCTCGAAGTGAAATCAAGCGCCGGTGCGACTGCTAGCACAGCACTTAAAGCAACTTGGACCGAGAACGGTGAAGAAAAATCTGCTACACTTTCTAGATTGGTAGATTACGGTGAATATTTATATCACTATTTGCTTCTACCAGTTAGCGCTATTCCTTCATCTGTTAAAATTGAAAGTAATCTTGGAGGAACAGCTACGAGCACCATTACTGAATGGTTAGGGAAAGAGCCGAAACATCCAAAAACAGATTATGTTACGGATTTTGTTGACCACTATATGGCACCAAATGRATTATATGAACGTGCCGAAAAACTTGCAAAAGAATTCCCGAACTTGGTAGAAATCATTGATATGCCAAATAAAACAAATGGTTACAGACGTCTTGCCCAAGCAACTATCGGCGGCACGACTAATCTCGCAGTTGTTGTTTCCTCAAAAGCATGGGGGCATGAAGGCGGGAATGTTGTATCGGTAGAATTCAAGAATCCGGGAACCAATAATGCACCACTAAAAGTGACTGTGGATGGTACCAAGATTTTAGTAGATTTAGCTACTGATTCGTCAGGAAAGGCAACAAGTACTGCCGCACAAGTGGTTAAAGCACTGAATGAGAATGCTAGCCAACTTGTCACTGCGACTACATACCGCGGTAATACTGGTGCTGGTGTTGTCGCACCAACTACAAATGCTGCGATATTAACTGACGGCTTGAAAGCAGGGGCAGACGTTTCCCGTGATCCTTTTACAGTAAAAGCGATCCGAATCGGCAAGCATCGTGACGGTTCTAAACCAGGTGTTCTTGGATATGCTCAGGAGCATGCCCGTGAATGGGTGACCCCACTCGTAACAATCGAAACGGCGGAAAGACTACTGCGAAACTATAGTCAAGATAGTGAGACAAGAAAGCTTGTCGATAATCTTGATATATTCCTTGTACCTTCAGTAAACCCTGATGGTGCCAATTACAGCTTCAATGATTACAATATGCAGCGTAAGAATATGACCAATCACTGTGGTCCCACTGCCTCTGACCCTGGGTACCGTAATAATTGGGGAGTTGACCTTAACCGCAACCATTCTGTTGGTTCCGTTTTTGATGGCTATATTGGCGGAGGTACAAGTTGTACGGGAGAAACTTACGCTGGACCAGCTGAAAACTCTGAGCCTGAAGGAAGAAACCTTGTCTGGCTTGCTGACAAAAACCCAAATATTAAGTTTGCAATGAATATTCATAGTTATGGCGGCTACTTCATGTGGTCCCCTGGTGCTTACGATTCAAAACGTACAACACTGCCACGCCCATCAGCTGGTGAAGAAGCGTTTTACTGGGCAGCTTCTGATAACATCTTAAATGATATTCAAGACCACCGCGGAACGGCCATTCTACCTAGCCGTACAGGTCCAATTCCTGACGTACTATACTCTGCTGCAGGTAACTCTGCGGACTACCTATGGTATGAAAAGGGGATTTATGCCTGGAACTTCGAAGTAGGGGCAGATTTATGGAATAAGGATACAAAAAGATGGCAGGCAGTTGGTTTCCAGCCAGCCTTTGTAGAAGGTCATGAAGAAGCAATGGAATTTGCCAATGGGTTGATTGGCTTAATTAAAGTAGCCTACAACAGTGCAAAAGACCATCAGCCGCCTTCCTCAAAAGCTACACCTGGAAACGGTAAATACACAGGTCCGGTTGATGTTAAGATTGAAACAAGTGAGCCAGCCACCATTTATTATACGCTTGACGGCAGCCGCCCTACCTTCCAATCAGCTAAAATTAAATTAAGCGGCACCCGTGAATTTGCAGAAACATTAAAAATTGAAAAGACAACAACCATCAATTATTTCACTGTGGACGCCGCAGGAAACATTGAGAAAAACTAYAATCCACTTGGTAATGGGAAAAACTATAATTCTGTAACGCTTACAATAAAATAACGGTTTGCAAGGGGGTGGCCTTACGGGGTCAACTCCTTTTTCATTGGTACCTTTGAACTGATAGACTT
>NZ_JBFUIB010000563.1:0-2254 GCF_056402095.1 Peribacillus sp. P4_C12 | reverse complement strand
GAGGCACATAATGATTACTTACCTTAATAGTATTCAATTAAAAATTCACTTCCTATAACCGCTAATTTATCACTCGTAGAACTTTATTGTTAAATAATAGATTGAAACTTATTTTTCCAATAGCCGTTATAACTAAAAGAAAAAGTTTTTAATTAAATAAAGAATAGAGAGTAGCTGCTCTTGTTACAGATACTTTTTTTAACATAAATATCAATCAAATATGCAGTAAACCAACGGCAATAAAAAAGACATATTTTTAGGGTTTAACATTTCTTTACTTTCTATATAAAGAAATGAAGATTTTAATCTTCCTCGTTGGTATCTTCGGACTTTTCTAAAACACTTGGAAGTTTGAGTTTTTCATCCAGTAATACCCTTTTATATTGTTCACTAAAAGTTTTATCAGTTTCAATTAGCTTCGTCATCTCTCTATTAAATTCTCCGTAAGAAGATGCTAAATATGCAGAATTTAATTCAGAAACAACTACCTTATCTACCTCCATATGTTTAAGGTAGAATCTAATTCTACTCCAATTATTATTCGCAAATTCTATACCATACGGTGGTGATGACATGCTCCTATTTCCAAATAAACTACCTTTAAGCATTTTGAAATAATCGGTATTTTTTAAAAACTCCATCATGAATTCAGGAGGATTCTTCTTTACTTTTTTAAATAGAATCTTAATAAATTCATCTAATTCACTGAGAGGAATAATATTATTATCTAATAATATCTTTAATATATTCCACCCATCAATGTTACCCCATTTAAAAAGCTCCCAAATCTCCGATGACCAAAACTCCCTGATGTATTTTTCATCACTTGAAATCTCATATAACTTTCCCGAAAATACAATAATAAATTTCCTGAAAATATCCCAATCACTTTTAATAAAGTTTATGAATGCTTCTCTTATAATAGCAACTTCTGAATTTGCTACATAGTTCCAAAATTCGAAAGTATTACTATCCTCATCAAAGCGTTTAAATTCAATTATATTATCTTCAAAGTAATCATCAACTTCTTTGAGAAATAGGGGTATTTCTGCTTTAGTCATTGCATGAGGTATCTCTTTGACAATTGGTAAAACATTAGTATTTGGAGGAGTGTACTTAGTATCATAATGCATCTTTATTTTTTCAAATAAACCAGCAGTTCCACCATTCACAACAAACTTGTTCAAATTCGATTCAATAAATAACCATAAAGCTTCTACATGTGGATAGCTTACAATATTACTTTTTGCATGAGCACAATCATTTCTTATTGTCCTCCAATATGAGTACTGTACTCTAATATCATCTGTAATTAAGAACGGGTTATCTGGTTTTGTTCTATTTACCAAATCAAAGACCGTATTATCCCATGCATTATCATCATTTAGTTCTTCTAATTTCTTTTCCCACATGTTTTGTGGTATATTGTTGGGCTTATTATGAGAGTTAAGCAATCTTTCGCGTAATACTGTTTGAATTCCTAAGTATGACATAATGAAAGAAGCTCTGTAAGCAGAAATCTTATAACATAATACAGATTCCTTAAAGAGAGTTTTAGCATCACCAGGGAATTCATAGTTTTCAAACCATTTTTCAAATCTAGTTTTCATGTTAGTTCACTACCTTACCTTTATTATCACAGAAAATCCTTCTATATTTTATTACATCTAATAAAATAACAAAGTTGAATATCCTGGAATTTCCACTCTAATTCTCACTTCAATTTTCATTAAAAAGTTTACAAATTGCAACTTTACTAGTATTGTCACATTACTTCTTTATTTTGTATTTAATGAATAAAACTGTAATTGTTCTCCTATTCCTTTTCCTTGAAGCGGCACATTACATTCAATCCCTTTCCATAACAGGAACTAGATACTCCCTATATTTAACCCCAGCATAAAAGTCAATTTGTTTAATGTTTAATTACAATTTGTCAACTGCGTAAGGACTACTTTAGTGATACTTTCATATTGTTTAGAGTTACATCATAATGCTCAATTTCATCATCATGTTTTAAGAGTCCATACTTTGCGGATAATACAAACCATTCATCATCATCTTTCTGTTCAATGAACTTAACTGCTTATTAAACAAAGTTGATTCTTGGTACATTTCTCTCGTACTGCAAGGATAATTAGCTTTTACCATAGTACAAGTAACAATTGCTATTTTCATAAATAGCTTACTCCTTTGTTTGAATATCTAGGAAAATTATACCATATTTTTTGTAAATTTTTAAGGATAAAAAARG
>NZ_JBFUIB010000562.1:0-2263 GCF_056402095.1 Peribacillus sp. P4_C12 | reverse complement strand
GTTTAAGTATTGCTCTATGTGCTGGAATGGGAAATGGTGTTATTTTTAAGCTAGTGCCCATGTATTTCCAAAAACAGGCTGGTATTGTGAATGGTATAGTGTCCGCAATGGGCGGTTTGGGAGGATTTTTCCCGCCGTTAATTCTATCCTTGTTATTCAATATCACAGGCCATTATGCAATCGGGTTCATGGCATTGTCAGAAGTTGCTCTTGCAAGTTTGATTTTAGTCGTCTGGATGTATTTCCAAGGTAAAATGGAGCTTGCCAAAGAAGTGATTGACCATACAATAGAAGGCATTTTGATCACCGATACCAGTGGTAAAATCATTTCAGTAAACCCTGCGTTTACAAGGATTACGGGTTATCAGGAAAATGAAGTAATTGGAAAGAATCCTAGTATACTTAAGTCAGGTAAACAGCCCCAAACTTTTTATAAGGATTTATGGAAATCCATTGAAAAAAATGGTTTCTGGCAAGGTGAAATCTTGAATAGCCGTAAGGATGGACAACAATATCTACAATGGCTGACAATTAGTGCAATAAAGAATGATGCTGGGGATGTTGTTCAATATGCCGGGATGTTTAGTGACATTTCAAGTCATAAAGTGAAAAAAGCATAAAAAATCAATGTGCAGTAGATCATTGAATCCCAGTCTTGAAGCGGAGTTTTCGACGTAAAAGAAGTACTAGTGCAAACTTTCCCTAAGGACAGAAACTCTTTGTCAGCTTTTACATCGCTCGACCGAAAGCGTAACTTTTGAGAGGACGTCTCGTATTAGTCGTCCTGCCCGATAATTTGCGACAAACGATTAAGGAGGGTGAGAATGAATACTCAGCCACTCAAAAAAAACATCAGTTCTTATATTATTCAAACTCATGAAGAAGAGATTAAACGAATTGCAATGGAGCTTCATGAAGGCGTGGGACAGTCCCTCTACAGTCTCTTTACAGGTATGCAGCTCATTGAAAAGGCAATCGAACAGCCTGCCATGAAAAGCTATGCAGGTGATATGAACCAGCTATTGGAAAAGACAATTCAAGAAATCAGGCTCTTGGCTGTAGAATTGCATCCTCCTACCCTTACAACTCTGGGGCTAATTTCTGCTATGAAAAGCTATATAAAATTATACACTTCAACATATGGCATTGAAGTTGAGGTAGAGAATCTGGGTGTTGAATCGCAAATCTCTGATAGAGATAGCATTACACTTTTCAGAGTCTGCCAGGAAGCATTAGTGAATATAGCAAGGTATGCTGATACGATGAAGGCAAGTATAATATTCAAATGGAAAAAAAGCAGGTTATTGATTATGATTAAAGATTCAGGAAAAGGGTTTGAGGTGGAAACGGCTATGAATAAGTCGAGCGGGCTTGCAGCCATGAGTGAAAGAATGCATTTGATTGGCGGAAAATGTACCATATTTTCAAAAATAGATAAAGGGACATCTATAGAGATTTCTCTTCCATTATATTAAAATGAAACAGGGGCTTTGCTAATTGAGCAATCCCCGTTGTTGTTTCATATTCATTTATAACAATACATATACGAACAAAGCTAAGGGGGAACAGCTTTGATAAAAATTTTGCTTTGCGATGATCACGCCGTTGTAAGAATGGGCTTAAAGATGTTATTAAATAATCATGCTGATATGGAAGTGATAGGGGAAGCTTCCGAGGGGAACGAAGGAATACAGCAAGCACTAGAGCTCCAGCCAAATGTGGTAGTCATGGATTTAAGCATGCCTCATGGGAAAGATGGCTTATCAGCAACTTCAGAACTGAAAAAACTAATGCCTGAAGTAGCCATATTAATACTTACTATGCATGATGATGAAGAATATTTGTTCAGAGCTATTCAAGCGGGTGCTTCAGGCTGTATTTTAAAAACTGCACCACATGAAGAATTATTGGTAGCTATTCGCTCTGTATCGACCGGAAATGCTTACCTTCATCCATCTGCAACTAAAAGGTTAATGGAAGTATACATAGGCAGTGTGAAGCAGGGGACCTCTGATACTTTCAATCTGCTTTCGGACCGTGAAAAAGAGGTCCTGACATTGATTGCGAAAGGATTTTCCAATAAAGAAATTGCCGGACAGCTTGTTATAAGTGTGAAAACGGTTGAAACCCATAAAGGAAACCTGATGGAGAAGCTTCAGATGAAAACAAGACCTGAACTTGTTTCATTTGCTTTAAAAAAGGGGCTATTAGGGTATGGAATTTAACGTATGCAATAAATCGAGAAAAGATCAACCATTTAAAC
>NZ_JBFUIB010000561.1:0-2265 GCF_056402095.1 Peribacillus sp. P4_C12 | reverse complement strand
ACTATGTGCATTACACGGAAGGATATGTTGTCTATGAAGATGGCCATACTCACTATTACCAGAAATACTCCGGCCMTGCTTTTCCTGTAGGAAATGGAATGCATGTTCTTTATTATGATTTTTATGCAACAGAAGCCAATGGACAACGCCATCGAGTGAAGAGCGTTGACCAGCCAGCCCGAGGAAACAAGTAAAGTAATCCAACTGTTTCAAACACCTTTACTTTTTTATTAATGCTTCTCTGTAATTAATTGTCTCTCCCTGGCTTGTAGTAATAAGGATCGCTTTTATGTTCCTTAATTTCATTATTATCTATAAATAACTTTCCATCTTCTAAAAAAGTTGCTAATGTAATATTCTCTATTTTTTCACCCATTTTTTCGAGCTCGTTAATTAGCCAACTTTGGTTTAATTGTAGATATTTTAAATTATGGTAAACAATTTGACTGTCCAGTATGAGTGGGATAGGAAGATATTCTTTCTTTACTTGTAAATTTAAATCATTTGGTTGAACTGGTCGATATTCCGACTTGGGGATAACACTAATACTTCCTGTTTCCTCCATCACTGCAATGGCAATGTTTCGAGTATCGGTATACCCTTTTTCTCTTAAATGTGACAGTAATTCATTTATTGGCATACGTACCTTTTTCAACCCTTTTCTATCAATATCTCCGTTTTGAATTAATACCGTTGGACTTTCATATAAGATCCATCTTAATTTATTATGTAGGGATAAACGTATAAAGATTTTATATAGAATTACTGTGATTCCAGCATAGGTAATAGCCTTTCCCATATTACTAACCTCTACTGGGGTACTGATGATATTGGTTAGGACAAGAATATACAATAAATCGAATGAGTGCATTTGAGCTACTGCTTTTTTTCCACTCAACCTTAAAAATAAATATCCTACAACAAAAATCAAGAATGCACGGTAAAATGTTTCCAATTTTGCATCACCTCTTATAAAAATTCTCAACTTTTATCAAACGTCCTAACTGAATAAAAGATATCTTTAGTATTAGAAATTTAATTCGTATCTAAACCGGATATTTTGGATTTGCAAAAGTCAAGTAAATCATTTTAGACAAACACGACTTAAATGCTCAATATGTTCAATTAAACTTCTTGAAAAAAAGATATAGGTAGCTCCTCATTTCAGTATTACCATGGCATAGGTAGCTTCATATAATATTTCTCTATTTTTACTGAGACACCTTCTTCAACAAAACTGCCCCTTTAGYTCCATAAGAAACTYCTATGGCGGCGCTCCTCGCCGCCACCATCTACTACGAAAATCTATACTCAAAATAGAGTCTAACYCTTTAACWCCTTGACGATAATGGATGATAACAATACAACYAGGCTGAACCTTTTTTGGTGGATCTTAAGGAAGATACCCTGTATAAGAAACTGGTTGTGACAGTATTGAAGAACCWTTTAGTGTACTACAAGTACGTATACAAAAATTTTTGYAACAAATCTCCTGTCATATGTATTGTTAATCTTTTATTGAGGTGATTCTCCTWTGGAAGCAATGATTGAACGGTGTGCTGGCCTAGATGTACACCAAGAAACAGTAGTAGCCTGTGTAYTATTTGGTCCATTAGATAAAAAGCCAAATACCTCTATTGAAACGTTTTCAACTACAACAACRGGACTCTTGGCKTTAAGTGATTGGTTAACTACCCTTCAGGTATCCGATGTTGTGATGGAAAGTACTGGAGTCTACTGGAAACCAATATGGAATATACTCGAAGATTCTTTTCACCTTGTTCTTGCCAATGCCAGACATGTYAAAAATGTTCCAGGGCGTAAAACKGATGTGAAAGATGCCGAATGGCTTGCCAAGCTTMTAAGATGYGGACTTATTGAAAGCAATTTTGTTCCACCGGAGGATATTCGTGATTTACGAGATCTTACTCGTTATCGAAAAAAATTGATTCATCATCGCACTTCMGAGCAGAATCGCATTCACAAAATTCTTCAAGATACTAATATCAAGCTAACATCCGTATTATCAGACATTTTTGGTGTATCGGGACGCCGAATCCTTGAAGCGATTCTAAACGGTGAAAAAATAGAGACCGATGGTCTTCGAAAAATGGTGGATTGGCGAACAAAAGCAAGTATTACTGACATTGCAAATGCAATGAATGGTCGTATTCSYCGTCATCACCGTGATATGTTGCGTTACCATTGGGAGCATATGAGTTATTTAGAAAAAGCCATAGAAGAATTGGAAAAACAAATCGATCA
>NZ_JBFUIB010000560.1:0-2269 GCF_056402095.1 Peribacillus sp. P4_C12 | reverse complement strand
GTACATACATTTGGGGACGTTCATATTTATTCGAATCACCTTGACCAAGTGGAACTGCAGTTGACACGAGATCCCAAACCACTGCCAATCATGAAAATAAATCCGGAAGTGAAAAATATCTTTGATTTTAATTTCGAGGACTTTGTTCTGGAAAACTACGAAGCCCATCCCCATATAAAAGGTGAGGTTAGCATATGATTTCGTTGATAGTAGCTATGGATCAAAATCGAGTGATAGGGAAAAACAATCAACTACCGTGGCATTTACCAGCAGATCTCCAGTATTTTAAAAAAGTGACGATGGGTAATCCAATCGTGATGGGTCGTAAAACATTTGCATCAATCGGGAGGGTACTGCCTGGTAGGGAAAATGTCATCGTTACACGAAATCTTGATTTTACTGCAGAAGGTTGCGCCGTATTACATGATATTTCAGAAATTAAGACGTTTGCGGATAAAAGTGACAAGGAAGTCTTCGTGATTGGTGGAGCGGAAATCTTCAAAGAAATTCTTCCTTTTACAGACCGCTTATATATTACGGAAATTCATGAGAACTTTGAAGGTGACACTTATTTTCCAGAAATTAATGATGAAGAATGGGAAGAGATCTCATCTATCCCGGGTATCATGGATGAAAAAAATCTCTATCCGCATGAATTTATTATCCTACAAAAAAAATAGAGTGAAATCCGATTATGGAACATTAGCCATAATCGGATTTTTTGGTTTAAAACAAACAAAAGATAGAATTTTTAGAAAAATCAATTACATTAATAACAGTAAAGTGCTATAATAATTGAATTGATTAGGAAGGAAATGAGGGATTGTTATGAACCAGACTGTATCTATGAATAGGGGGATTCAATTGGAAGATATTCTAATTGCCTATAGAGAACTGAAAGAGATTGTTTTACATACTCCTTTACAAAAAAATCAGAGGCTCTCTGAAAAATATGAATGTAATGTTTATTTAAAACGAGAGGACCTTCAACATGTACGTTCCTTTAAATTAAGAGGAGCTTACTATAAAATGAAAAGCTTGACCCAGGAAGAGACGAAGAACGGAGTCGTATGCGCCAGTGCAGGAAATCATGCACAAGGAGTGGCCTTTTCCTGTAGTCAATTAGGAATTCATGGGAAAATTTACATGCCTGCTACAACACCAAGGCAAAAAGTCGATCAAGTTCAGTTATTTGGCAGGGAAAATGTTGAAATAGTCTTAATTGGTGATACATTTGATGATGCATTTGCCATGGCGATGGAATGTTGTGAAAAAGAAGACCGTTCCTTTATCCATCCTTTCAATGATGAAAAGGTAATCGCCGGGCAAGGTACAACAGCTGTTGAAATCCTAAATGATTGTGAAGATGAAATTGACTATGTATTCGCAGCAATCGGTGGTGGGGGACTAATGGCCGGTGTTTCAAGTTATTTCAAATCGGTCTCGCCGAAAACGAAATGTATTGGAGTAGAGCCACTTGGTGCTGCTTCAATGGAATATTCGTTCAAAGAAGGAAAAGCGACTGAACTTGAAAACATAGATACCTTTGTTGATGGTGCGGCTGTTAAGTATGTAGGAGAGATGACATATCAGATTTGCAAGGAAAACTTGGAAGATATCGTTGTCGTTCCTGAAGGGAAAATCTGTACCACAATACTGGATTTATATAATCAGCATGCGATTGTGGCTGAACCAGCTGGGGCGTTATCAGTAGCTGCACTGGATTTATATAAAGAACAAATCAAAGGAAAAACAATTGTTTGTCTTGTCAGTGGGGGTAACAACGATATTGGCCGTATGCAGGAAATTAAGGAAAAGTCTTTATTATTTGAAGGTCTGCTTTATTACTTTATCGTAAATTTCCCACAACGGGCGGGAGCGCTAAGGGAATTCCTTGATGAGGTGTTAGGACCGAATGATGATATTAGCCGTTTTGAATATACGAAGAAAAACAATAAAGAAAGCGGGCCGGCCCTTGTTGGTGTGGAGTTAAAAGACAAAAATGATTATAATGGACTGATTCAAAGAATGAATAAAAAAGGATTCTCCTTTGTTGAAGTCAATAAAGACAGTAATTTATTTCACTTATTAATTTAATTATAGACAAAATGGTAAATTAGGATAGAATAATAAATATGTTTTTACATTTTATTCTACCTGCACATTTGTTATAAATAATCTGTCGATAATTGTTACCATTTTATGAAGAAATGCCAGTTTACTTTCAATTGGTTGGAAATGGTATTATAATCCCATTTCCAACCAATTG
>NZ_JBFUIB010000559.1:0-2270 GCF_056402095.1 Peribacillus sp. P4_C12 | reverse complement strand
ATATTGGAACCAGCAAGCACCATATCTGGAGTTAATGAATTATTTCTCTCTTTGTCCCACATGGCTACTAAATCTGGTCTTTTTCCTAATAATGAACGTTCAAAACACACTTCTGAACCTTTGCAATATGGGCATCCTGTTCCATTAGATCTCGATGCTAATTTAGCCTCATAACTTGGATGTCCTTCTTTGCATTTCCACCATACATGCTGTCTTCCTTTTGGAGGAACATCACTAGGCTTTATATCACCGTTTAATTCATAGTCCCATTCATCGATCAACTCTGGATATACACTTGTTAAACTTTTCTTCATTTATATCACTCCCAAAAAAAACGTAGTTTATTAATTTATTCATATCCTAAATTTACAATAATTAGACAATTAAAAAGCATTCTTACTTTTATTTTTTGTAAACTACTATTGTTTTGAAGGAAGGCTTGATCAAATTAATACTAATAACCTTGATAAACAAACAATAAAAAAGAGCCTGTTTTGAAAAAAGCTTAATCAAAACAGGCTCTTAATATATTCAATTGAATCATACTTTTATAAAAAATCTTGATCATTTGTGTTCCTTAATCAACTAACTCATCCGTTAGCCATCCATGAAGCGCAAAAACCAGCGCTTCACCACATAGAATGAAAATTGGTCTCTATTTCGATAATGTTTTAATGGCTGGCGAAGAAGGTCGTTGAACTATGGTGCCTTTGAGCCCATCCGTTAGTCTAACTCCGACGACCACGGTAAACCACCTACTGTCGCGCCTCATCAACGGGCAAAATCTGCCCAAAATGAGGTTGAATTCATTCATAAGTTGTTCGGAGTAGCTGCTTAATCCCAAAGTTAACAGGGTATTACTATTCTATGGTTCTATTGCATTATTTTTGCACCAGAACCTTTTCCATACCGATCATACCCCTTTTTTAGAGTAATAGTATCAGTATGTCCAAAATTTAGAGATTACTTGCAATTATCTTGAAGTTTTTGCACCAGAACCGTATTTCTTAACCAAAATTTTTTGTATCATCACTCTGATTAACATCTTCCTTTATCATCTTCTTATCCGCTTTGCCGAAATAGGAAATTACTACAATTGTTACCAAGCTAGCTGCAAGCCCATATATGATAGGATCAGTAGATGTTATTCCTTTAACCGCAAGTCCAATTATAATTACCGCGGTACTTGCTATTATAGAGTAAAAAGCAGCTATAGCAGTAGCTTTCTTCCAGAAAAGTCCGAAAATAACAGGGAAAAAGATAGCTCCTGATAAAATAGCATACGCAACATCAAGTGCAACTAATACGTCCTTAATCCAGAGTGCACAAATAATGGTCACTATGCCAATGGTTAGTGTTGTAATCCTAGATGTCTTCAAGAGTTGCTTTTCATTCATTCCAGGGTATAGATATCCCTTAATGATATCATTAACAATTAAGGTAGAAGAGGCAAGCATTGTTCCAGAAGCAGTAGACATAATTGCTGAGGCAACACCAGCTAGAACGATGCCCAAAGCGCCGTTTGGCAATGTTTTCACTGCCATGCTAGTAAAAGCGTTCTGAGGGTCCTCTAAATTTGGAATGATGACTGCAGCACACATTCCAATTATACTCAGAGCAATTGCGTATAAAATGCAATACATTCCCGCTCCAATCGTGCCATACCGAGCTATTTTGATAGTACGTGCAGTAAATATCCGCTGCCATATATCTTGGYCTACAATGATTCCCAGACAGAAAAGCAAGAAGTATTGGATAATAACATCAGAACCAATGCTTCCCAAATCAAAATAGCTCGTTGGTAACTTTGTTTGAAGTGTCCCCCATCCTCCTGCGTTTGAATAACTCATTGGTAACAATATAAAGAAGATGCCTATGGTCATAACGACAAATTGTATAATATCCGTCATTGTTACTGACCACATTCCACCTAACATAGTATAGAAAAGTACAATTCCTCCGCCTAGAATCATGGAAATTTTTAAATCCCATCCGAGTACAACATTAAGAATCGTTCCCATCCCGATAACTGATGAAACAGATACCATCATCGTGTAAATCGCTGACACTAACGCACTAATTAACCGAGAATGTAAATTAAAGCGTTTTTCGAGCAATTCACTAATAGTCAACACTTTAAGGTTATATACTTTTTTTACTAAGAGGATACCTATCGCTAATATGCCTAAACCAATCATAAATACGAGCCATACACCCGAAAGACCAAATTGGTAGCCTAATTTTGTTGTACCAATTGTCGACGCTCCACC
>NZ_JBFUIB010000558.1:0-2271 GCF_056402095.1 Peribacillus sp. P4_C12 | reverse complement strand
CTTTTAGAGTGTTATACAGTAACTCTCTGTTAACTTCGAATCCCCATTCACTCCCGTATACTGTATTTTTGATAGGCTGATGCAGAAACACAAATATCGGTTTCTTAGGATCATCTTGTTTCGCCTGCTGAAGTTGCTCCCCTAACCACGCAATTTGTTGTTCTGAAAAGTATCCTTCTGTCTTTCCATTTTCAGTGCCAAGAACTATGAAATGAAACCCTTTGATTACCTTATGGTAGAAAATAGACTCCATCCCCATTTTCTTTAAAAACAGTTTTTGGGCATCTGTTACAGATAAACCATTCCAATAGTCATGATTTCCTATCGCAAACAAAGAAGCGGCCTGCGTTTGTTTTTTTGCATTATAAAGAGCCACAAAGCGATCATACTCTTCCGCAAATCCATTTTCTGTTAAATCCCCAACAACAACAAGAGCATCTTGTTTTGGCACCAACTCATTCAATTGATGCAATGCGCTACCGAACTTTTGCAGATCGGTTGTACCACTCTTCAACATATGCACATCACTAATAACAGGAAACACCAAATCAGGATTTTTGTGTAAACCGAACTTTGATGCTTTTTCGACATGTGATGCTGCTTCGGCCTCAAGTYCATTTAGTGAGTTTACTAGCGATAATCCAAGCGTAAGCCCGGCAATCTTCGTTGTACCTCCCAAAAAACTACGTCGATCCATTCCCTTATCTAAGATAGTATTTGACAATTTTTCAGTCTCGTTTTTTAGATGCTCGTCTTTCATTGCATTACTCCTCTTTTCACAATATGATTTTATTGATTTCAATTAAGACCAATCTAATGAAATTTCTAAAATTTTATGTAAGTAAAGCAAATTTCAAGGTACTTTTAGTTTATTTTATATATAATAAATCATTGAAATTTTGGTAATAAGAATGTATTCATATCATGGAACCCGCCACTCAATCCCCCTTCTTATATTCATTTTTTCAGTAGAAAAATTCACTCCTAAAGTTAGTAACGCAAATTGTGTATCACTTACTTTGACAAACTCTAAAAAGAAGGAATAAAATTTTCTAATTTGAATTCTGTATCTTCCTATATGAAAGATCTAGAGGAACTAAGACTTGTTTGTCGGTACAGTATTTATTGTCTATGCAGGTAATAATAACGGAAAAATTGTTAATGCTTGTATTGATTTGTTTCCGATCATCATTTGCTCTCTACAAAACCCACATTAAAACAACTTTTCCACAAACGGCCTACTTCCAACTCAATATTACATATTAATTATTAAGATAACGTTAATGTGAAGTGTATTTTTTTTGATTTTGTTGTTAATTCAAACAAATAATTCCATGTTCATTTTTTAAACTAATAAAAAGAGGAAAAGCCAACATTCACTTTTCCTCAACGTAACATGGTATGATTTCTATTTATTCACAATCTCAATTCCTTCTTTTCGTACCTCTGCAATACTTTTTCCGACAACTTAGAATCTGAAATAATACGGTTAATCCTATCAAACTGGCAAACCTTTAATAAGGATGCAACATCAAATTTAACCCGGCAATAGTTATACTTCTCTTTAATTAATGGTTTTTAGCTTCTGTTACCTTCAGAAACCAATAGTATATTATTCTTAACGATTTATTCATGAATAACATAGTGAATGAAGTACAAAGTTTAAGTAACCAGATTCAATCTTTAAGTAATGCCCACTCCTTTAATAAGTTGATATCTTCTAGATTCATGTTATTCAAAAAAGCAGAGAGCCTGCTCTCTGCTTTTTTGAATAACATGTAAATTTTCACCACTTCACTGACTTTTCCTTATTCCTGCGACTGAGTTTCCAAGGATTTCGTTTCTATCTTTTGATTGTACAATGGCAAAATGAAAAACATCCCAATAATAAAAAAGAATGCCGCTGTTTCAAATATGGCGACGAGTGAAAATTGTTCTTTCAACACTCCTGCCGCACTCATAGTCAAAACCATCGAACCAGTGAATAATGGGCTTAAGATTCCATTTACTCTTCCGATGAACTCGCCTTCGGTCCTCTGCAATATCAATGTATTAATTCCAATTTGAATACAAGGCAACATTAGCCCGTTAAAGAACTCTGCGGACAGCGTAATCCAAAGGTTTGTCGACAACCCCATTACCGCTAAACCAATGGGGCTAATGTTGCCTTGTATTCAAATTGGAATTAATACATTGATATTGCAGAGGACCGAAGGCGAGTTCATCGGAAGAGTAAATGGAATCTTAAGCCCATTATTCACTGGTTCGATG
>NZ_JBFUIB010000557.1:0-2274 GCF_056402095.1 Peribacillus sp. P4_C12 | reverse complement strand
GGTGGTGCAACGTGTTGACCGAAACTGCTAATTGCTGTGATAAAGAAGAAGAATAGTAATAATGCATAAAATGCGCTAGATTTTTTCGCTACAGCAGCAGAAACACCTTTAACTTCTTGTTGTTGAGAAGAAGCTGGATTGTCTGCTTGCACTTCATCACTACCTAATGGTCGTAACCCTTTTTGTTGAGGTGCCATACGAATCGTTAATAATACGATTGGCACAACAATTGCCATTACGCCCAGACCTAATGCGAAATACGTAATTCTCCAACCTTCGTTAGCGATTAGGTTACCAGCCATTGGTTGAAGGATTGCACCGAAAATACCACCTGAAGCTACCATAATACCCATAGCTAAACCATTATGTTTTTTAAACCAGTTATTGATTAATACTGGACCAGCGATTTGCGTAATAAAAATCGAACCTATCGCCATAGGGATACTGAATAAATACCAACCCCATACAGAATTCATTAATCCGAACATCGCAAATGATCCTGCTTGTAAAATCATTGACGTTACTAATATTACTCTAATATCGAACTTCGACATTATTTTACCTGCTATTGGTAAGAAAATCATTGTGACAATAGAGGAAATACTAAAGTATAATGTTAAGCTTCCCATCCCAATTCCTAAATCTTCTGTGATAGGTGTTAAAAATAATCCACCTGCAGTCATGATACCGCCTTTTGCCAAGCCGACCATAAGTGCTACGCCTAATAATAACCACCATGCATAGTGGATTTTTTTCTTTTGTTGAGTCATGATGAACTCCTCGATTCATTGTTTATTTGGTGACCATTTTGCTTACTCAAAATGGTGTTAGTTACATACACTAGTTTTTTAGTTAGATAACTATTTATAATTTGGATGCCCTTTAACGAAAAGGCATCCAAATGATAAGAGTTATTAGCGTAATTTAATTGATCCGCCATCTACCATGATCGTTTGACCTGTAATATAAGAAGAATCTTCGCTTGCTAAGAATACTGCAACGCGACCGATATCGTCCTCAATTTCTCCTAGTCTTCTTAGAGGGATTTTAGAAAGCATTCCTTGGTAATATTCTGGATTTTCTTCTGCCCATTGAATCATACCCGGTGATTTAGCGATTGGCGCAATGATGTTTACATTGATACCAAATGGACCGAATTCATTCGATGCCACACGSGTAATTCCACGAATTGCTTCTTTTGCAACTGCGTAAGAAGCTTGATTAACATCACCATTAATACCAGCGCCTGATGCGAAGTTGATGATATTCCCTTTTGTTTCTTTTAAATATGGTAGTGCAGCTTGCATTAAGTAGAATGTTGGATAGAATCCAGTATTAAATGATAAATCGAAATCTGCTTGTGTTGTGTCAGCAATCGAATTCATTCTTGATGCATGTGCATTGTTTACTAGAATATCTAATTTGCCGTATCTCTCAACAACTTGTGTCACAATATTTCCTAGTTTATCGTGTTCAGCAAGGTTTGCTTGAATGAACATTGATTCTGGTTGGTATTCTTGTAATTTCTTAATTGATTCAGTTCCTACTTCTGCATTTAAGTCAACAATTACAACTGTTGCTCCCTCTTTTACAAAGGCAGTTGCCATACCCATACCAATACCGCCTGCTCCTCCTGTAATAATTGCTACTTTATCGTCTAGTCTTTTCATTATTATTTCTCCTTCATGTATAAGTATTTATAAATGTACCTTGAAAAATTAAGATACCTTTTGATATAGACAACTTGGTTGACTATGTTGTGAATTGTACAATGGAATTYARATAWAGTCAACCTAWTTGACTWTTTATAAGGAGGTTTATGTATGAATCATAGYGAATTGGATCTTACATCACTTTTGTCATTATCCTTTAGTGCATCTATTAATGAACTGCATGAAAGATTAAGTGAATTGGGATTTGRAGATTTCAGACCTGCACATGGYTTTATGTTTAAATGTATCATTCCTAATGGAGCAACTGGTATAGAACTATCTGAGTATTTAGGAATTACCAAGCAGGCTGTAAGTAAAATGGTGGATTATCTCAAAAAAAATGGTTATGTTATGCGTCAAACTCATCCCACTGATAAAAGAGGAAAAATTATTGTTTTGACTGAACGAGGTTGGTTAGTAGTGAAAGCAAAAGAGAAGATACTAACTGAGATTGAGGGACGTTGGAGTGAAAACATAGGTACTGAACGAATGCAAATGCTCAAAAAAGATTTATCAAAGTTAGTTTTTGAAGAAAATGAAGGTAAATTATCATCGAGTGTAA
>NZ_JBFUIB010000556.1:0-2277 GCF_056402095.1 Peribacillus sp. P4_C12 | reverse complement strand
TGATAATCCTTATGTAACTATTCTTATGTTAAAGCCCATTTTTTCGTACATTTTAATAGCTTGGTTCTCTGCAAAAGCACTTAGTCGGAATTCTGAGTATCCATCTTGTTTTAAAAGGTAAACACTTTAACTTACTTTGAAAAATACTAATAAAATAAGACTTATATGACAATTCTTAATGAACTACTATGAAGATTAATTACTAATTATCAGGAAAAAGACCATATTAAATAAAACACGCAACTTCAATTTTTTTTTGAAAAAGAGCAGTGCATTATTAACGATCTTCTAATAAATCGGTGGTTAGGTTGCTTCTGATATATTTACGGTATATCCTAAGTTTTCTAACCTTCGAACCGAATTTCGTTCAATGGAAGCTTGCTTTTGTATATCAAAATAATCTTCGCCTAACTCTATTTACATTTCTTTTCTAGTTAAAAGATAATAAGCAATTCTTAACATGGCGTGGGCAACCACAATTCCATCTCGTTTTCTTCCTTTTCGCTCAGTTGTCCATCTGTATAGAGCGCCAAGATAGTTTTTGGAGGCTCCAACGGTATGAGTATCTTCGGTTAAAGCAGATTTTAAATATTTATTGCCCTTTTTGGCTCTGGTTGATTTCCTTTTTCTTGAACTTTCATTGTGTCCTGGCACGAGGGCGGCCCATTACTTCAAAAAGAAGCAATTTCGAATAAATAGAGTAAATGCAAAATGGTGGAGGACAGACCTCCGCCTTTTTGCAGCTGTGTTGATGAAGCAAAAGTTGACAAAGGATGGTCTTTTTGCGATGGTAAAAGAGGCGTTAATATGTACCACATTCTTTAACAAATTGACCTTAAAACATATTCAGGACATATACGACACCGCTTACATTAAATCGTTTAACTATCAAAAAATATTACTTAATTTTGCTCCTCGGTTATCCCGCCAAGGTCAATTTTGGGTATTTCCTTTTCGGATTTTTTAAGACTGTTGGAACTTATAAGTACTATAGAGGTTATTTATAGGTTATTTATACCGTGACGATTAACCATATCCAATGCCAGTTAGTACAAAACCAATAGAAATGTAGTAGAATAAAGATTATGCTCTTGCTTAACATTCTTTAAAAAGACTGTTTCAAGAGCTTTTCTTTTATCAATCTGATAGTCTAATAATCATATTTCTTTCAAATATTTAACTTCATTCATTATCTTGTTCAAAAAATTAGTTTACCAAATAATAGGGGTGAACAAAATTGATTTTATCTGTTAATAACATACATAAATCATACGGTAAAGAAGAAGTGTTGAAGGGAATTTCTTTTGATATAAACAATTCTGAAATTGTAGCTCTCGTAGGTCCAAATGGTTCTGGCAAATCAACACTTCTAAATATTATTAACAACTTGTTACCTGCTAATAATGGTAAGGTCAATATACTAGGAGGAAGTAATAAAGATCCAGAAGTATTTAGAAAAATTTCTTTCATGCAGGATAACACAGTGCTTTATGATTATTTAACGGGATATGATCATCTCCAATTTATCGGGGACTTGCAAGGGATTACAAAAAAACATATTTTTGAAACCGCTGAAAGAATTGGGATAGATGGCTATTTGAATAAAAAGGTGGGACACTATTCACTCGGAATGAAGCAACATTTATTATTGGCGATGGCGCTAATTAATCAGCCGAAATTGTTGATTCTTGACGAACCACTTAATGGACTCGATCCAACCAGTGCAATAAAGGTCCGCGAACTATTATTAGAATTGGCTGAACAAGGAACGGCCATTCTTTTATCGTCACATAATTTAGCGGAAATTGACAAAGTCACTTCGAATATCTTGTTTTTAAAAAATGGTGTACTCATACATGAAGACCTATCAGCACACAAACAAGTGTGGTATGAAATCAAAGTGATGGATGTTGAAATGGCAGAATTTATTTTAAGTGAAGCTAATATAACTACAAAATTTGAAGGAAATAGACTTTACATTTGTTTAAAGGATGAAAATCTGCAAAATATTTTCGAATTGTTAAAACTACATAACATAGTCGTCTTGGATATCGAAAAGAAAATTTTAGGCACCGAGGAACGATATAAGAAAATATTCTTTAGTAGCGGTGGTGTGTCATGACGACCTTTCTGTTTGAACTTAAAAAAATTCGGCGCCAAAAAAAGCTACTTTGGCTATTTATTATTATTCTATTCTGTATAAGTGGACTTTTTTTTCAAAATTATCAAAAGCAGTCTACCATGTCGGAACGTGCCTCTAAAGCTATCGAACCTTAT
>NZ_JBFUIB010000555.1:0-2281 GCF_056402095.1 Peribacillus sp. P4_C12 | reverse complement strand
ATTATACCCACAGTTTCCCAAGACTACGTTCTCTCCTTCCAAAGCTTCATTGGATTTTTTTACCCTTTATTTAATGGAATTTGTATCATCGAAAGTGAGCGTTCTGCTTTTGTTTTTTGTAAATCCTCATATATAATTTTAGATTTCGCTAACTTAATAAGAATTCTTCTTTTACTTTTGCAAAATCAGTCCATAATTCAAAATCATTAACATCATATTTTTCTTTTTTTAATCTTTTTACCATTAACTCTAGTGCATTATTAAGCTGATTAATAAGATATTTTCTAATATCTATTGCAGTGATACCTTCCCACCTTGAACGTGGCATACCTACATCAATTGTAATATCGATAATTTTTGCTAAGTTTTAATTTTCCACAGCCCTCCGACTCCCAGTACCCTAAATCTCCGTTTCGTTCGAATGCAATTTTTCAAACTCGTCGAAGAACCCTCTATTTAACAAAATCATCCTATCATTTTCATTAATAAGGCCTTCTTCGCCATACCACCATTCATTCTCCTCGTCAAAAATCTGTGGACTAATATGCTCTAACATATGATCATACGCTTCGGTTAACTGATCTTCTGGAATAATGTTATACCTAAGTAGTTCAACAAATACTTTGTAATCTGATTCACCATCGAAATCCTTTTTCCATAACATTCTTATAAAAGTGGATTTCCTATGAAAATATTGAACTAATTTGGTGTTTAGCTCTTAATATTCTCAAACAAAACGAAGGATCACTTATCAGAATGTCGACTAATAAATCACAATACACTTCAGGAAGTTGAAATAAGCGAGGCTACATATTTGCAAGATTATCATTCATAATCAAAGAGTAATGTTTTGAATCATAATCTTTAGAGAAATCCATTAACTTTTGAAGGAATTCTTTATAATCAACAATATCTATAGAAGTTTTTATCTTATTAATACTTGGGCCTATAGTTGTTCCAACAGGAGTGCCTGTAGGATCAAAGTGATTTTTAATGCCTTGTAAAATAAATTCTCTTCCACCATTTACAACAAATTTAGGTAAATTTGACTGAAGAAATAACCAAAAACTCTCTACGTGAGGATAACTTATTGTATTTCCTTTAGCATGTGCACAGTCGTTTCTCCGATTTTTCCAGAACAAATACTGCTCTCTTAAGTCTTCACTAACCTTAAAAATAACTTTATTGTCTTTTTACAATTTTCTCGGTATTGTAGCGAGAAATTAGGCTTTTTCTTCAAAATGCCAGTCAGTGGTCGGTGTATTCTATAATAAATTATAGTCTAACCTTAACCTCAGTACCGTCCTTAGCTTTGACATCTACTAGCACGATCCCCTTATAATTTTTCAGTTCCTTGACGATAGGCTTTAGCGTTTTTTTGTCTATTAGTGGAAAGGTAAAGTCCAGTTTTTTTCTTTCGAAGTGCTCTTTTGTCCATTTGTTTGCATTTTGCTGAAAAAATTTTGAAGACAAAATTGAAATAACAATGTTTAAAATAGCATATGGAATTGGGATGGAAAACCGAACGTTTTTTGCTTTCACTTTTACATGCATCACAAGCAAATCACTAATCAATGATGACCGAAACGGTATCCCCGTTTGCCGATTTAATATCAACAATTTGGCCATCTAATTCGTTTTCGATTGCTTCAATAATAAGGCTTATGTCTATATCTTTAATGTATTTTTCCGATTGAGGAATACTCGCTGCGATGCTGTGTCCAGCCATTAATACTACCTTGACAAGTTTTATAGGCAAATTGACCGTGACGTTATCATTTTCAGCTGATACAACACGAATTTTTAATGTTTTATCTAAATATTTAGTCGGTTTTTCAAAAAGCTTATTACCTGTTTCTTCTTTCTCTTTTAATACTTGAATCAGTTCTGATCCCTTATCTGCATCAATCTTCCCTTCTTGAACCATTGTTAACACTCTTGTAATTTCCTCTTTCATATGATAAATTCCTCCCTATTCCTCTTTTAAGAGCTTAATGGCTTCTTCTGGTGTGATTTCGCCATTTTCCAACATGGTGACAACTTTTTTCTCGTCTACTTCATTTTTCTTCTTCTGCACATATCCAAGGGATGAAATGATGTCTGTTAGCTTGCCTCGAACCGTTGGATACGAAATCCCCAGTTCCTTTTCAACTTCTTTGATATTCCCTCTGCATGTTAAAAATACTTCCACAAAATGAAGCTGATCCTTTGATAAGGATGCCAGCTTAGATAATTCAAACTCATTTTCAATCGTAGTGTGACAATGAGAGCACTGCAACTT
>NZ_JBFUIB010000554.1:0-2287 GCF_056402095.1 Peribacillus sp. P4_C12 | reverse complement strand
CACCCGCCGCCTTTGCAGTTGTAATCGTCATAATAGCAGATGAGATGAGAGGATATCTTCCACCTGGTACATAACAGCCGACTGCATTCACAGGGACTAACTTATGCCCAAGGGTGACGCCGGGCATAGTTTCGACCTCTAGGCTACTTATTGTGGATCGTTGACGTCTAGCAAAGTTATCTACCTGTTCACGGGCAAAATCAATACTAGCTCGCAATTCAGGAGGCGTTTCTCGTCTTGCCTTCTCAATCATTTCTTCATCGACACGGAACGATTCAGGGTTCCACGTATCAAACTTTTGCGAATATTTTCTTACCGCTTTGATGCCTTGTACTTTCACATCCTCAAGGATCTGTTTAACTGTCTGACTGATTTCTGGACTAGCAGATTCAGACGCCTGTTCTGCACTTTTTAGATAAGTAATCGCCATAGCTTATTCTATCTCCTTTCGATTTAACAACTTTTATTCAAAATTGGAAGTTCATTTTAAATATATCTTTTGCTTTAAGAGATGAATCATCGAAATTATCAAGATTCATCTCTTAAAGATCAATATTTTTTATTTCATGTTTTGCAATATTCTATAGGTTCTTAAGGTGACTGATTTTACAAAAGTAAGTGCATTTAGTATTATTTTTATATTAATTACCTATTCTCTATCATAAATAACTAGTTTACCTCGTGGCCCAACGGATTCCTCGTATAGTCAGTTCCATTACCTCAGGGATTTCAAACTCCTTGGTACTATGTCCCAATGTGTGATAAAACACTCGACCTTTTCCCCATTGTCTCTTCCATGCTACTGGCATCTGGTTGCCTTTCAACCAAGTAAACTCATCCCCGTCCATCACAGTAGTCGCAATCACATCATTACCGGGATCCGTATGCATATAGTACTGTTCTGAGAACAACTTAAAGCTCGAAAGTCCATCCGTCAAAGGATCATCCTTTGGAAAATCAACTTCATACTCTATAAAATCACCTGGATGACCGAGAACATGCCCCCCCAAAACCATCTTGAAGAACTTATGAGGATGACTACTGTCGAATGCCCCGGCTAATGCATGCCAACCAACTAGACCCACGCCTCGCTCGATGGCTTTAACCAGCGCCTGTTCTTGCATGATACTGAGTCCATCGGCAGTCCAGATAGGAATAATTACATCAAACTCATGTAAGCGATTTGACTCCAGGATACTTAAGTCATCAGTACACTCCACTTCATACCCCTCAAGCAAACGATCAACTGTCAAGTCAGCCAATTCGGTTGGATAATGCCATTTCCATCCGCCATGTAATACCAATGCTTTTTTTCTATTCATTTGATTTCCCTCCCAAAAAAATCAAATTTTACTTATAGATGTTGCTGAAGTGATCGGTGCTTCGCGTAATCATCTCGGCGTTCTTTATCCATGTAGTCCGCCACTGGGAAGTCCCACCAACCTGGAGTAAACGGACCTGCTGCATCCCTAGAAGTCATTGCTTCTATTAATGTAGGTCCATCTGCTTCTAAGGCTTCTGCGAGAGCTTTAGCCACTTCATTTGGCGTTTCTGTTCTCCAAGACTTAAGCCCGAAATTTTTAGCTACTTCAGAGAAATTTGGTGTGTACGGCTCTCCATTTTTCAAACTAAATTCAGCTCCAATATGCCGATTGGTCAGTTTGCGCTGGCCACCGCGAATAGACATATAACCCATGTTGTTTAAAATCAAGAAAACTACAGGAATATTGTGCATCACTGCCACCGCAATCTCAGGTAATGACTGCATAAAATCCCCATCACCAACAACACATACAACTTTTTTATCTGGCTTTGCCAATTTTGCTCCGAGAGACGCTGGAACAGCCCACCCCATTGGTGACCAGCTTCCTGAGTGAATAYAAGTCCGTGGCTCATATAAAGGAAATCCTTGTTTAATTACACTTTCACAATTCCCTGAACCTGCAGCCACAATTCCGTCACGAGGAAGTACTTTACGTAATTCAGCCAATACACGTTGTTGGGTCATTGGTGAGCTATCACTCTCTCGGCGCGGAGCAAGCTTTTGTTCCCACTCTTCCTTTTTCTGTTCAATCTCAAGATGATAACTACCGCGACGTTCRTTCATTTCCTCTGCCTGCTCTGGCGTTATGATCTCCAACAGATCCTGGAGGGAACAGAAAAAGGAAGAGTGGGAACAAAAGCTTGCTCCGCGCCGAGAGAGTGATAGCTCACCAATGACCCAACAACGTGTATTGGCTGAATTACGTAAAGTACTTCCTCGTGACGGAATTGTGGCTGCAGGTTC
>NZ_JBFUIB010000553.1:0-2294 GCF_056402095.1 Peribacillus sp. P4_C12 | reverse complement strand
ATATTAAGCAGGGAAGGTACAAGCTTGTTTATGTGGCACCTGAACGATTGGAAAACACTGCTTTTCAAAGGGAACTGGCTAATGTTGATATTGCATTGGTGGYCATTGATGAAGCTCACTGTATCTCGCAATGGGGTCATGATTTCAGACCAAGCTATTTAAAAATCAAAAACTTGTTGAAAGAAATGCCCTCAGCTCCGACCGTTCTAGCATTAACGGCGACAGCCACACCACATGTGACGAAGGACATTTGTCAGTCACTTGGAATATCTGAACAACATACAATATCAACAGGATTTGCAAGAGATAATTTGTTTTTTTCCGTCGTCAAGGAAGAGAACCGCGGACGGTTTTTAATGCGCTATATTGAAAAAAACAAAAATGAGTCGGGTATCATATATGCAGCAACAAGGAAAGAAGTCGATTCATTGTACGCCAAGCTTAATAAAGCTGGCTTCAAAACAGGCAGATATCACGCTGGTATGAATGAACAAGACCGTTCGGAACAGCAGGAGCAATTTATTCGTGATGATGTTCCTTTGATAGTAGCGACATCAGCTTTTGGAATGGGTATCGATAAGTCGAATGTTCGTTACGTCATTCATTATCAAACCCCAAAGAATATGGAGAGCTATTATCAAGAAGCAGGTCGTGCAGGTCGAGATGGTTTGGATAGCGAATGTATTCTTTTATACTCCCCTCAAGATATACAGATACAACGCTTCCTAATCGATCAATCGAACCCTTCGCAAGAGTGGCAGGCACAAGAACTGAAGAAATTGAATAGAATGAAGGATTATTGCTTTACTGAAGGCTGTTTACAAGCCTATATTCTTCAATACTTTGGAGAAGAGAGTCCTGAAGATTGCGGCCACTGTGAAAACTGTACAGATAAACGTGACTCAGTTGAAGTAACAACTCAGGCACAGATGGTTCTTTCGTGTATGTTACGAATGGGTGAAAGATTTGGCAAAACGATGATTAGTCAGGTACTCACCGGTTCACGGAATAAGAAAATTGAAGAGTTTGGCTTTCAAAAGATTTCAACTTATGGAATTATCAAAAATCAATCGGCAAAGGATGTTGCAGACTTCATTGATTTCCTGACTGCTAAACAGTATATCGAAATGACAGGCGGGCAATATCCARTTCTTAAAGTAACCAATGCTGGACGAGAAGTGCTTTTAGGACAGAAAAAAGTTCTACGAAAAGAAATAAAACAAGTAAGCAGCATTAGTATCGATCATGGATTGTTCGAAGAATTGAGACATTTAAGAAAAGAAATCGCAAGCAAGGAAAATGTACCGCCTTTCATTATTTTTTCCGATGCATCCTTGAAAGATATGGCAGCAAAACTGCCGAGAACAGAACAGGAATTCCTTGATGTTAAGGGTGTAGGCACTCAGAAATTCGACCGCTTTGGAGCAGAGTTCTTAGAAGTGATTTCTCATTATTTACAAGCACATCCTGAAATAGAAGTGAATACAATGGGTAAAAAAGAAACAACAAAGCGAACCACGGTACCATCTCATCTAGAAAGCTACCGTTTCTATCAGGAAGGCAAATCCCTCAAAGAAATTGCGACATTAAGAGGACTGTCTTCGATCTCCATTGAAAATCATCTATTAAAGTGTGCAGAAGAACGTTTGGAGATCAAGTGGGAAGAGTTTTTCTTAGATGAGGAGTATGACCTTGTACTGGAAACAGCCAAACAATTGGATTCTGAGAAACTAAAACCATTGAAAGAAGCCCTCCCTGACCATTTTTCATACTTTATGATAAAAGCAATCATGGTAAAAGCAGGATTAGAAAACTAATAGAATAAGGTTTTTGGATAATTTTTTCATTGGATAAATAAGAATTTGATTTGATGCGTATACTAGGAATGAAAAAAGGTGAAAAACTCAGTGCCTTTAATCAGAATCTTTATATAAAAAAGAGGAGGTTGCTCATGTATTTTGGTAAAAAGAATTCAGAGGAACCAGAAATCATTATGGAAGATACAATTGTATATGCATGCGGGTCAGCAGATTGTAATGGGTGGATGAGGAAAGATTTTGCCTCTGAAAACTATGATTGTCCAATGTGCGGCAGTCAATTAGTTGAAGAAGTAAGGGAACTGCCAAAAATAGAAAATGAATATAATGCGTTTAAATAAAAGAGGTGAATTATTGCCTCTTTTATTTTTTATTAAATAGAATGAGTATCATCCCGATGTTCTGTTTTAGTCGCATCCTTTACATATAAAATCATATGTGGTATGATAAAGATTCAGTGTTGTTAAGAGTAAACAC
>NZ_JBFUIB010000552.1:0-2304 GCF_056402095.1 Peribacillus sp. P4_C12 | reverse complement strand
GGCCACGTGTACGTGTTGGGCGATATCCACACCAACAACTAGATGTTGATCCGTAATTCTTTCAATTAGTTGATTTTGTTTGTTTTGCATTTTAAAATTCATAGTAGGGCTTCCTCCTTAAGACTTTGAGTTAGATTGGGATCTATACTCGTATCTTACTGAGGGGCTCTATTTTTTTCAAACCTGATATTTAACGATCTACAGGAATGCTATCGGGGCAGGGTATTTTGGAATAGGGGATAAAGCCATTGATAGGGAAGCTGCTGAAGCAGAACTGTCAGCTAGTGCTGAGTGAGGGTACATATAGTAATTGATTATTTTGTTCTTCAACTAACAGGTGCATTAGTTGAGATCCGGAGCTGCAATTTGGTGGCTTTTTTGCTTAATGAACTAAAATTATTCAAATCATAAAATATTTTACTACTTCTAGTATCGTTATTTACCATTGACATTTGTTGCGAAAAATCTTAGTATGAAATCAACTTCACATGAAGTTAACTTCATGTTAAATAAACTTCACTCCAGGTGAATAAATTGGTTAGGAGAGGTATGATTGAAAAATCTATTCATACAGCGTTTTTTAGTCTCAACTGTGATAATTATATTGGGAATCATTCAAATAATTCTCGATACAACACTAAGATTTAATTTTGGTTATATTATAGTATTCCTAGGTGGAATAATTTTGTTGTACTCAACAATTTCTTACATTACATCCCGGAAGAATAAATCACTAGAAAAGGAATTATCGAAGGAGTACGACGAAAGAGATGCTTTAATTGATGGGAAAGTTGCTCGCTTTTCCTTGCATATTCTGATGTGCGAAATTTTTATTCTAATGTTTATAACTAATTTTGTCGTTATCCCAACAAATACTGCATTATTTGTTGTCTTAGTATCATTAATGATTAGTCAAATTGGGTCTAGAAAGTATTACAATCTTGTCCTTTAATTCGGAGGATTTATGAAAAATAGAGTAAAAGAATTGCGAATAGAAAATGGAATAACGCAACAACAATTAGCTGATAAAGTAAGTGTATCTTCTAGAACAATCATCTCATTAGAAAAACAAAAGTATAATCCATCTGTGCTACTTGCGTATAAAATAGCTTCAGTTTTTAATTTATCAATTGAAGAAACTTTTATTTTTGATGGGGATGACAAATAATACATTTCACAAAGATGCACATATTAAACAAACAATGGAGGAACATAAATGCTTATTGTATTATATATTTTTGGGGCTGTTTTAATAGTTTGGGGTATTTATCGTATGAAAACAGATGATGGCTTATTTGGAAAAAACCGAAAAAGTAAAAACATATTCAATTTACTGCTAATGGGAGAAGCTTCAGGATTAGGGCAATTTTTGAGTGGAATTGTGTGTATTATTATAGGGATTATCGCATTTGTTTTGAAGTAGTAAAATATAAGAATTTCAATTTTTCACTGAAATATTGTGAATGAAATCCCTTAAACAAACGGGTGCTTTACTTCAATAAGGGAGTTGCTTTGGCAGCTCTTTTTCTTATGGGGCTAACGGGGCAGGTTAGGGAAAGAAGAAAGAAGAATACCTTTTAATTCCAAGGACAGATTATACATACATTGCAAAAATTTAATATGAAATTTATTTTCTAATCACACTGTTAAAGAGGACATAAACACTTATGAAACAAAAAAAAGAAAAGTTACTAGAAATGATTATCGTCTTTATTTCTTTAGCTTTTGGGCTCTTCCAGAACAAAATAATATATCTCATAATTGGTGCAATACTGCTTATCCTTGTAAGACTCTATTTTAGATATAAAAATCAATCGGTAAAGAATGATTAAGTAAAGCACCCGTTAGCTTAAGATCAGGGCTGTCTTTAAGGGAGTTTTTTCTTTATGCAACTATCGGGGCAGTATAGTTGTAGAAGGAACTTAAATTTAAATCTCGAATATCTAATGTAATCGGATAGCTAAAAATTTGATGACAGACAGGAGTTAGATACGATGATAAAAGGTTTCGGAGGAATATTTTGGAGAACTAAGAATCTTGAAGTTATAAAAAAATGGTACAGTGAAGTGTTGAAGATTGAAATAGAAAATTGGAATGGGACTGTGATAAAACCCCAATTAGGAAATGAGACTATCTTTTCTTTCTTTACCGAGAATGACAGTTATTTTCCAGCAGAACAACAAGTGATGTTAAATTTCCAAGTACATAATCTAAACGAGACTATTAAGCATCTTGAACATATTGGTGTACCYCTTGCAAAGAAARAAGAGATTAGTGAATTTGGAAAGTTTATTTGGATTGAAG
>NZ_JBFUIB010000551.1:0-2307 GCF_056402095.1 Peribacillus sp. P4_C12 | reverse complement strand
CTACTATTCCGCTAGCTGCATTTCAGGTATGGCGCTTTGTAGCACCTGCATTGAAACCCGAGGAGAGGAAGGTTACATTTCGTTTTATCCCTGGCTTATTCATCTTATTTATCATAGGAATCTCTTTTGGATATTTTGTGTTATTTCCTATTGTTTTAGGGTTTCTGACTTCACTTTCCGCTGGGCAGTTCGAGATGATGTTTACTGCGGAAAAATATTTTCGGTTTATGATTAACTTGATTTTACCATTCGGTATTTTATTTGAAATGCCGCTTGTGGTCATGTTCCTAACAAGATTAGGAATATTAAATCCTACAAGGCTGAAAAAGTCACGTAAGGTTTCTTATTTTGCCCTGGTTATCGTATCAATCCTGATTACGCCCCCGGATTTAATTTCGGACATTTTGGTCATTGTCCCTTTACTTGTTCTTTATGAAGTTAGTGTACAGCTGTCGAATATTGTTTATCGAAAAAGGCTTTTAAGAGAGCAAGCAGCATTTCCTATCACATGAAAGGGAAATTCAGTACTTCCATAATTGAATGGATTATCTTATTCCCATAGTCTCTTAAACCAGCAGGGGAATTCCTAGCTTCTTAGGAAACAGAAGCTAAATCAGAACCTGTTGGTGCAGGTGGCTTGGGCATGCCTAATATGGAGGAATGGGCAGCATAATGTAAGGCTATTAAGCCATGCATCGGAGAAATAGTTAAGACTAAATCTCCCCGGTTTTTCACTTATTTTGTCAAGTTGTCATGTTAATAATTTATATCAATAGCAAAAACCACTTCCTATCATTATCATTAGGGAGTGGTTTTTTTGTAGGGATCAACTATTTGTTGTGAGTGCATCAACTCTAGTTCTTCAATAAATAAAGATAAAGTAGGATTCTTATTTATTTTCTTCCAAGAAGCCAAAACATCAAATTTAAGATTGTCTCCTTCAATGTCAATAAAACGAAGTGTAGGAGGAGCGTATAGCTGTAGATATTTCGGAAGAATGGTAATGCCGATATCTGAATCTACCATCATGTACACTGCTTCAATCCGTGAAGCTGTGCTAACCAAGTTTGGAGAGAAACCATGATTGGCACATACAGCCAGCAATAAATCAAAACCTGGAGGAGCTTCATGCCTGTCCAGCATGACAAAAGGTTCATGGGCTAATTCCGAAATGTTGATACTCGTTCTATTCGCAAGGGGGTGGTCTTGATTTAGGATAATAGAATGGGATTGAGGCCATAAAGTTTTGTATTCCAGTCCACCAATACTTTGTAATCCAAGTGAAAGTGTGAAAGCTATGTCTAGTTCATCGGATTTTAATTTCTCAATCATTTGCCCAACTTGATAATAGCTCAACCTTATTTTTACATTTGGGTGTTTGCGTCTGAATTTTCGAATCAAAAGGGGCAAAAATTCTCTCACGGGTACGCTCAATAAGCCTATATTAAGTGTCCCAATTAACCCTTCCTCAGCTTGCTGGACATTTTCAATCGACTCTTCAAGTTTCTTTATGATCTCCTTTGCATCTTTCAAAAAAACAGCTCCAGCGTTGGTCAATTGAACGGAATGTTTATCTCGAAGGAAAAGTTTTACACCTAATTTTTTTTCTAAAAGGGCGATCTGTTGACTTACAGCAGGTTGTGCTACAAACAATTCCTTTGATGCTACCGTGAAATTTAAGTGTTCAGCAACTGCAATAAAATAACGCAATGGACGAATGTCCATCCCCAATCTCCCCCTGTACTGCTTGAAAATTTATAAGATTATGAATTTATTATAATAGGAATCTGAAAAATAAACAAACGTTATAAGGAAAAGGTTATTACCATGATTATTTTTTGGTATTTCCAAAAATAAGAAGTTTTATATATATTTTAGTTATGGACGAACAAGACGAAAGCTCGATACCTGAGTATGAAGTGGGAGTAAACACGAAACGAGCAATAAGGCATTCATGGATGCTAGCTTACTTTCCTGAAGATACCCAGAGTGAAGTATGGGAGAAAAATCTTGATGCCACGATTGCTTCTTTTTTTGCTCCGTTTCCAAATTCAAAAAACATGGAAAACCGTTGTGCAAAGGGGAACCGGAAGCATTACATTTTTACTTAAAAATGTATACGTTTCCAAACATCGAACAGTTGAAGCTGTTTTATCGGAAAAGAAAGCGATTACACTGAAAAATGACATTCTGGGGAAGGAAAGGCAGTTCACCCCCTCACTTTTTCAAGAGAGGGGTTTTAAATTTTAGTAGAGGAATGCTAAAGGGAATTTGTTGAGTAAACGGGGTTTTAGTAGTGTACCCGAT
>NZ_JBFUIB010000550.1:0-2312 GCF_056402095.1 Peribacillus sp. P4_C12 | reverse complement strand
CTTTAAATGTTAGGGCTGGGTTAAATGAAATTCTCCCACTACTCCCAATTAAGTATTCGGCATTTCAAAAAAATGGTGATGGCAATCAAGGCTATTTATATCCTTGTAATGAGGAACTGGCTATTAAACTTCTAGATTTGATTAGTGATTTAAATATATATCAAGTAGACCAGGAACAACTTGAGCTATCGATTGATAATGTGAGAAGAACTGAAAGAAATACATTAGTTCCAGTTATTGCAGAAACAGAATCAGAAGTAAAAACAAAAATTCGTTTAGGTCAACAGAAGTTTCGCAAGTATCTTACGCCATTGTGGGATCATAAATGCGCATTATGCAGTATTGATTTACCTGAGTTACTAAGAGCGAGCCATTCGAAACCGTGGAAAGATAGCACAAATGAAGAACGTTTAGATCCATACAACGGCGTACTGCTTTGTTGTAATCATGATGCCCTGTATGATAAAGGGTTAATTGCATTTGATGGACAAGGACGTTTGTACATTTCTTCAGTTATCAGTAATGAAGATTATTTGAAGTATGGATTAGTACCAAGTACTAAAATTCAGATTCATTCCAAAAATAAAGTGTACTTTAAGTGGCACAAGAGGAATATTTTTGAAACAAAGTAATGTAATCTATAATCCGAATTTGTTTATTATAGTTTAAATTGAGCCTGTCCCCAAAAGTGTTACATGTGATTATATGTAAACATAAATCATAGTAATCTTGAATACATTTAAAGTTTTTCAAAATACTAATATGCCAAGAGTTAATGATCGAAAAACGTGAAAATGACGATGACGTGCAGGATGTTTATCATAACTAATAGTTATAAACAAAAAGGCAGTAAGCAAAGATAAGCTCACTGTCTTTTTGAATTAATATTTGGTTGTACTTAATTAAAGGAAACCCTTATTTACATGTTTTAGAGCATAAATTTGATCACAGATTTGATCACACAAAGGATCACAAACGTTTAAATGGCACTGTTTTAATGATCACAACAATGATCACAAAACCCCTAAATTAATCATCACAATTCCCTAAACCTTCCTACTAATCCGCTCCACAATCTCCATCAAATCATCCGGCCTATGAAATTCAATCGGYGAWACACCTTTATCGAACTGAATTGWATCGGCTTCWATCATCAATACAWACTTCCCATTAATCTTCCCTAAATGAATGCTWTCSCCRAAATCGGCTAGTAGTCCTTTAACTGATGTACTGCCTAGCTTCATKCGCAGTTCGGCTTCAGGTGTATGCTCGACAATCTGGGCAGTGGCTTCGACGACTTGGTGGGTTTCAAGRCGTTCYTGGATTTCYCKTTTWTCGCTYGTTTCCCAGATTTCCAGGTCCTGTTCGAATTTCTGCAGTTCGTCACTGTTTTCTWCRAATTGTGCTGATACATGTTCATGAACCATGTGGATGACCTGGTTTTTCATGATTTCAGGCATCGATTCRCCATATTCGACGAATTTCAAAAAGTCCTCRAAGTAGCGAGCATGTGAAGCCTGGTGGATTTTCAGCTCGGCTTCTTCGACCATTCCTTCTTCGGGCATGTAGGGGTAGAAGGTAGCTAAAACATTGATATGACTGCACTTAAAATACTGTAGATGTGTGATGGTCACACATTTGGTCACATTCCGATGATTTTGTCCAATTTATCCGAGACGGATTTCTGCATATCAGGCAAGACATGGGAGTACGTATTGAGTGTAGTTTCGATATCTGAATGACCTAGCCGCTCCGAGATAAGCTTCACATTTACATTTTGTTGAATCAAGATAGTAGCATGAGTATGTCTAAGGTCATGAAAACGTATCTTAGGTATGCCGACCTTCTCAACTAGATTATAGAACTCTTTGCGGAAGTTCCTAGGTATCATGGGCTTGCCGTACCTTGTGCAAACAACTAAGTCGTTGTCATGATAACTTTGCCCATGAATCAGCTTTTCCTGTACGACCTGTTTCCTGTAGATTTTCAACTCATCGACTAGCTTGTTTGGGATGTGAATGGAACGGACGCTTGCTTCATTTTTTGCTCCTACCTTAATTTCTGCGTACTGCGTAAGCGTCTGCCTTACAAATATTGTTTGTGCATCAAAGTCAATGTCTTTCCACCTTAGCCCGAGAATCTCTCCTTGTCGCATCCCTGTAAAGATTGACATGAGAAATCCGATATGACAGCGGGTGAGTCGTTTTATCATCTTAGCCTCGCTGATAAAAAAATTGACCTGTTCAAGAGACCAAACCCTTATTTCTTTTCTCTTTATCTTTGGAAGAGCGATTCCGTCAGCAGGATTATCC
>NZ_JBFUIB010000549.1:0-2316 GCF_056402095.1 Peribacillus sp. P4_C12 | reverse complement strand
CAGGTGCTTTACTTCAATAAGGGAGGTTGCTGAAGCAACCTTTTTGTTATGCAACTAAAGGGGCAGATTAGTTGAAGAAGAACCATCTAAATTTGTAGAGTTAACTTTATAAAAGCTTTATATACTCCTGCAATAATATACTATATGCCATTTAAATTTAAGATGTACAGTTATATGAGGATATCTTGAAAGGAGTTTTCCTCATGAATATTACATCTTTTATCATGTATTGTTTTATTGTTACTTTTACACCAGGACCTACTAATATCGTCATATTATCCACAGTGCATAATTCTGGGACAAAAAAGGCAATGGAATATACGTATGGAGCAACTATTGCTTTTGGTTTATTACTTGTTATTTCTGCTATGTTGAATACTATACTTATAACGATAATACCCAAAATTTTAATTGTTATGCAGATAATCGGAAGCTTTTATATATTGTATCTCGCTTATCAAGTTTACAAAACGGATACATCAAAACCAACTGTAAACCAATCTGGTACGTTTATGTCAGGCTTCCTTACGCAGTTTTTAAATCCAAAGGTGGTAGTATTTACAATGACTGTAATTCCTACCTATGTTATGCCCTACAATGTCTCAAAGCCTGCGGTTACAATAAGCGTAATTGCTATAACTGTTATTGGATTTTTAGCATTTATTACATGGGTACTTTTCGGTGCAATCTTCAAGGAGTTTTTACAGAAGCATAAAAAAACTGTTAATGTAATGATGGCATTGTTTTTAGTTTATGCTGCAATAATGATATGGATGTAGGTAAGCTAATTAAGAGGTGAATTTAATGGACAAATTTATCTATAAAAAATCGGCAGGTATTACCGCGTTGTCAGCAAGTATGACTGATTTTACGTATAAAAAGCATTCTCACAAGGAGTATGCAATAGGTGTAACATTGCGTGGTATTCAACATTATAACTTGGATGGCAGTTTACAATTATCATATCAAAATGGTGTTATGCTTTTTAATCCAGAACAGGCACATGACGGAAGGGCACATGATGAGACAGGCCTTGATTATGTGATGCTATATATTGAGCCACAATTGCTTTTAGAGGTTATTGAGAAAAAGGATATAGTACGTTTTTCAAACCCTATTGTGTATAATAATAGACTTGAACAAAGAATATTAAATCTTTCTAATGCAATATTGAGTGGAAAGGATGAGGCTTTGTGCAGTGAATTACTTTTATCCCTCACAGATAGCCTTATTCAAACTAATCTTTCTACAGACTATAAGAAAGATAACGTTCTAATTAGAAAAGCAAAGGATATGTTTCATACCAACTTAGAAAATGTACTTAAACTTGACGAGATATGTAAAGAGCTTAATTTGTCAAAATTTAAATTTATCAGATCATTCAAGGCCCATACTGGAATTTCACCATACCAATACTTTCTTAACTGCAAGATAGAACGTGCAAAGCAGTTAATAGAAAAAAAACGAGATATTTATTCAGCAGTAGCTGAATGTGGTTTTGTTGATTTAACCCATTTAAATAAACACTTTAAAAGCGTATATGGAACAACAGCATTTGAATATATGTCACATTTAAATTGAGATAAATGGATTTAAAATAAAGGGGGAATAAAATTGTCTTTAAAAGTAGGAGATATTATTACATTTAAACGGACTTTCACAGCAGAAGATGTTGAATTGTTTACTAAAATCTCAGGTGATGAAGGCTCTCACCATGTTACTCCTGATGAACAGGGAAGACTTGTAATACAGGGATTACTAACCGCTACCTTACCAACAAAAGTAGGAGGCGATAACAACGTACTATCTCGTACTATGAATTTTGAGTTTTTAAGACCAGTATTTACGGATGATACAATAATTTGTGAAGTAACAATTGAGCAATTTGAAAAGCAGGTTAATAGAACACATATTACTGCCTGCTTTTTGTGCAAAAATCAAAATCAGAAGGAAGTGCTGAGAGGGGATTTTTCAGGAGTGATACTATAATTTCTTCTTGAAGTTCTACAACAAACGAAAAAGAACTTGGAAAGTTTCCAAGTTCTTTTTATTAAAATTTTATCTAGTCTTTAAGTCATAAAGTAACATTACATTAATGTAACGAATGATTGTGAACAGTTTCACTTAAACTAACGGGTGCGTTAGCTKWAGATCAGWGCTGTCTTTAAGGCAGCTTTTTCGTGCGCCCGGCATGGGTGCAATCTATAGGGTGAAAGTCCCGAACCATGAAGGCAGTAGTAGTGGTTAGCTTAATGCAAGGGTGTCCACGGTGACGTGGAATCTGAAGGAAGCAAGCGGCAAACCTCCGGTCTGAGG
>NZ_JBFUIB010000548.1:0-2320 GCF_056402095.1 Peribacillus sp. P4_C12 | reverse complement strand
GCCACGTGCCAAGGAAACCTGCACCATTTTCAATATCGTATAAAGAAATACAACCGATGGGGTTTTCCCATTCATCTAAAATTGTTCGTGAAATGAGTTCACCAGCTTCTTCGGCCTCGATCGTTTGCTTAGTAACGAATACATATTCTTCATATGAATCTACTTTATGGCGCACGAAAGGGAAGACATCTGGATGCGTCATTTGTTCATAAAGAGAAAAACAATCTGTAAAATCTCTCTTTTTTAACATTTCCGTCCCTCCGTTTGAGGGCRGTTCTTATGCGTAGTCGCTGCCCACCCTCGAAATTTTTTAAGTCGTTCGTCAAAAAATTTCGGGGTGGGAATCGAACCCACTAGAACCGGAAACCGGTGGCGCACCATTTGCCTTCCCTATTTTTATTGTCTGAAAATATATAAATCTAAAGAACCTTACGAAGGTATAATACTAAAAAAAAAACGGTTTGGGAATAGGTTTTTTGCCTTTTTTTTTCGTCAAATTTCAACTTTTTTATGAAGGTTAAAATTGGAAGGCAAACGCGTGCTTTTTTCTTTAGAAAAATTGATTTTATTCCCTATATTTTTGAGAAATGCTTTTGTTTTTATTAAAATTTTCCTGTAACTTGCATGAATAAAATGATCGTACCGAGTGCCCAAACATAAATAGAAAATATTTTCAGTGAACGCTTCTTTAAAAAATCAATCATCCACACAACGGCGATATAGCCAAAGATTGCTGCGGCCAGGGTACCGACAAAAAGGGCTGTGATAGGAAGCCGTTCAACATCTCCTGTAAAAATGGGTTTCATTTGAAATACGATGCCCCCTGTAATTGCAGGAATCGATAACAAAAAGGAAAAATAGGCGGCAGTGGCTCTGTCAAGCTTGCAGAAAAGTCCAGCGGCGATAGTCAATCCAGAACGTGATAGGGCAGGCATGATGGCAGCTGCTTGAAATGTCCCGATAATAAGGGCATCTTTTATGGAAATTTCATTCAGCGATTTGCTCCCTTTTCTTACCCCGTCTGCTAACCATAAAATCAGTCCGGTGACTAAAAATTCCCAGCCGATTGTCACTCCTGTTTTTGATAGGCCGTCAAACCAATCGCCTAGTAAAAGACCGGCAACCACAGCAGGGAACGTTCCTGCAATCAAGAGAAGCGTCATTTTGGAGAAAGGGTTTTTCAGTAAGAAAATAATGTCATCCTTGTAGACAACTAATAAGGCAAGCAAGGTTCCGATATGAAGCATGGTATCCAGAAAAATGCCTGCCTCGTCAAGACCGAATATATGCCGCCCTAAATATAAATGTCCTGTACTTGAAATAGGTAAAAACTCAGTCAAGCCTTGAATGATTCCAAGGATAAAGGCTTGAAATTGATTTAGCAAAAAAACATCACCCCAGTCTAGGTGTTTTAGGACAATCCTTTATTTTATCTGTATGCACAAGAAGGATGAAAATGTTCAGATTTTTTGGAAATTAAATTACCAACAAGATTTGTGATGGAAAAGATAGTCCTCATCCACTTTTTTCGAATATAATGAAAGGAAAATGAAACTATTTGTTATTTGATTCGTAATTATTCATATGAGAGAGGAGGAGAAGACACTATGCCTACTAAAGATGAAAGAGTGTTTGCTGCCCTTATATATGTCATCAGCTTTTTTACAGCTTTTGTCGGTCCTTTGGTCATTTGGCTACTTAAGAAGGACTCGTCACAATTTGTAGATTATCACGGAAGGGAATATCTAAACTTTTTTATTTCCTACACCGTATATTCGATTGTTGCAGGGGTTCTGTCACTGGTACTGATTGGATTCTTACTATTGCCGGTTATCGGAATAGCTTTAATCGTATTTACTATCATTGCTGCAGTCAGGGCTTATGAAGGAACAGACTATCGCTTTCCACTAATTTTTAGAATTTTATAGAATGTAAAAAGGGATTCGATATACACGAGTCCCTTTTTATCATCTGGGAATATTTACTTTGTTAGGAAAAATAATTACGACGCTGTGTTTAGTTCGATAATTGCCTTATTATTAAAAAAGGGAATAGGTCACATTAAAGCGAATAAAGTATTATAATATTTCCTTCAATAACCTTTAAGAGAAATGAATGACAGGCTGCTTGACACCTTACCGATAATTGTCAATTCAGACGGTGATTCTTTATAAGGAGTAAGGAGCAGAATATGAATATTCGCGAATATTATCAAAAAACGAGCAATTCAAATTTTCATGCATCTTGGATCTCTCTTTTATTGGCCATTGTTTTTTTTATTTGTCATGCTTTTACAATAATTCCTGGTAACATTTTATTG
>NZ_JBFUIB010000547.1:0-2327 GCF_056402095.1 Peribacillus sp. P4_C12 | reverse complement strand
ACCCAGTCCCATGGAAAGGCCTCCGATTGATGAACCGATTGATGTAGGTGTACGTGTGATTGATAGTTTATTAACAGTAGGGAAAGGCCAACGTGTTGGAATCTTTGCTGGGAGCGGTGTTGGAAAAAGTACTTTGCTTGGCATGGTAGCACGAAATACCACGGCTGACTTAAACGTGATTGGCCTTGTTGGTGAACGTGGTCGGGAAGTCCGTGAATTCATTGAGAAAGATCTTGGTCCGGAAGGGTTAGCCAGATCAATTGTTGTTGTAGCGACATCTGATCAGCCAGCGTTGATGAGAATTAAAGGTGCCTTGACGGCTACTGCCATTGCAGAATATTTTCGTGACAAAGGATTGAACGTGATGCTAATGATGGACTCCGTCACAAGGGTTGCGATGGCCCAAAGGGAGATCGGACTTGCTGTCGGAGAGCCACCCACCACAAAAGGCTATACGCCATCCGTTTTCGCTATCCTTCCAAGACTACTAGAAAGAACAGGCACAAATCAGTTAGGATCCATTACAGCTTTTTATACGGTTCTTGTCGACGGTGATGATATGAATGAACCAATCACCGATGCAGTCAGGGGAATATTGGACGGTCATTTCATCTTAGACAGAAACTTAGCAAATAAAGGACAGTTTCCGGCTCTCAATGTTCTAAAGAGTATTAGTCGTGTCATGAATAATATTGTTGAGGAAAGGCATAAAAAGTCAGCAGAAAACTTACGGGCAAGTTTATCAACCTATATTGAGTCTGAAGATTTGATTAATATAGGAGCCTATAAAAAGGGTTCTTCAAAGGAAATTGATAACTCCATTAATCGATATCCGGAAATCATTTCATTTTTAAAGCAAGGCACTCATGAAAAAGCATCCAAAGATAAGAGTATTATCAACCTCGTAAAATTGATGGAGAAAGGTGATTAGCAATGATTTATCAATATAAATTTGAGAAGATCCTAACCATCAAGGAAAAAGAAAAAAGGGACGCACTTTCTAAATATAATGCTGCTCTAAAAACTTTTGAAAAAGTAGCCGAAAAATTGTATAAGCTTTTAAAGAAAAAAGAAGACCTTCTGGAATTCCAGCAGGAAAAGCTCCGAAATGGATTATCCGTTCAAGAAATTCGCCATCATCAGTTATTTATGGACAATCTGGAAAAGCTCTTAAGCCATTGTCAACAGGAAGTCATTGAAGCCCGTTACAAAATGAATGTCCTGCAGGAAGTATTATTGGAAAGAAATATTGAAGTCAAAAAGTACGAGAAAATGAAAGTAAATGAGTTTCTTAAATTCCTGGATGTCATAAAGGAAGCTGAGAATAAACAAATGGATGAAATATCTATCCGGCAATTCTTTAGCAAAGGGCGTTAGGTGATAGAATGCGTAAAAAAGTTGAATCTACTGGATTAGATGAATTAAAAGAAAATAATATAAGCAAATTTCAATGGTTTCTTGTAATCTTCATCCCTCTAATCTTTGCGGTAACTGTAGCCATGGTAGTTTTCTCAGTTGCGGGGGTTAATGTAGTGTAAAAGGCAAAGGAGATGTCCGCTAAAATCCCCTTCGCCGAACTGATTCAAAAGGATGAGGTAAAAGAAAACTCAGCCAAAGACAATGAGAAAGTTTCAAGAAAAATGGCGAAGTTAGAAACCGAAATAGAAAACAAAGAAAAAGAGATAGAGAAGCTGGAAAGAATAATTGATACACGAGACAAGGCCGTTGAAAAGGCTGAAGCAGAAAAACAGCAGCTTCATTCTGAAGTGAAACAGCTTAGAGAAAGTCAGGATGGGAGTGAAAAGGCTTTCAAAGATATAATACGCACTTATGAAACCATGGCACCAAAGAAGTCAGCTCCTATCATTACAGAAATGAGTGATGAAGATGCGGTTATGATCCTGGCAAGCATGAAAGCTGATACTTTAGCGAAGGTATTAGAGCAAATGACAACAGCAGATGCTGCCAGGTTAACGAAGAGACTAACGGAGCAAAGTTCTTAAGGGGAAGCTTTAAAGGAGGTGAATAATATATGAATTTGGCCATTAATTCTTTATTCCCCTTGGCATCAGTAAGTCAAACTGTTCAATTAAAGCAAAACCAGGGGATGAAATTGGGGTTTGGTTCAGTCCTTCAATCCGCCGTAGGGGCAGATTCAGGCAGTTCATTAGATACTGAATCCTTGCGTCTTTCCAATGAGGAGGTGTCAACTCTAAAGGATTTACTAGATATTTTGAAACTTAACAGTCTAAGTGACCTTGAGGAAGAAAGTGTTGCTGATGATCCTTTAGTAAACAATCAAGGGGATGTTAGAACCCTCCTATTCC
>NZ_JBFUIB010000546.1:0-2328 GCF_056402095.1 Peribacillus sp. P4_C12 | reverse complement strand
ACATTGTCCCCACCGTAAATTTTCGCCTTCGATTCTTCTTCTTTGTTTCTATAAAAGCAATCGTCCCCTTCAGACACCAGACCAACCTCTATCATGTGGCTTAGTTTTGGGTATTTCATTCTTGAGCCACCACTTTTTCGCTTCCTAGTCGTTGGTCGTTTATTTTCACTTTTTATAATTTCTGAAAAATAATCGTCATCTGAACCCAACGGCAATAATTTCTTGATTTCCAACAAATATTCATTATCCGTCTCCGTCTCTCTTTCAATCAATTGTGGAGCGATTTCAAAACATGAAATATCAACACCCTTTGTCAGCAACCATGCAGAAGCGGATAAGACACTAGGTTCAAAACTTGAGGCAACTAGAATAATTCTTTGGTCCGCATTGAAATCATTAAATGTTCCATGCTCCTTCAAAAAGGTATAAATATCTGTTATACCTTGTTCAACAGCTTTTTCTTCCTCCACGCCCATATATCGTATAAGATACTCGGCATGGACTTTCTCCACTAATTCTTCTATGCTATTGATTTTCGCAAAAGACGCAGCATATCTTATAGCTTGAGATTCGAAATTATCTCTTCTAATTTTCATGTCGTCTGCATCGCGTTTGATTTCAATAATTACAACATTGCCGTTGCTATYTACACCAACTAAATCCGTCCGTTTGTTGGAATTATCCCGGACTTGTTTCCCTATAATTTTTAATTCATAATCTTCTTCCTGAGTTAATATTTCAATATTCTCTTGCAGGAATTCTTCCAAAGCGTTTTCAACAAGCCCCAAGCTTTTGTATGTTACCTTTGCTATTCCACATTCGTTTTTCTTGATTTTCATTTTACTTGATTCATTTTCTTCTACTTTGATTTGAACTAACATGCAACATCATCCCCCAACTGAATATGAACACAATAAATGAACAGGTATTTAATTACTTTAAAACGATAAACATGGATAAAACAATCCATCTTGAACTATTTTAATCCCAATTATAAATGTGGCTAAGCGCTCCGCAGTATGTTTGAAAGGCAAATATGCGGTTGTAATATGATGTAAAAGCTTTCCGTTGGGTATCCCGTCTGCCCCGGCTACGATTTACTCTCGTAGTGTCTCCCGTTAAAAGGGAACTATAGAATTTACTTATATATTTACTGAAAGAAAATATAATCGTTTCGGCGGTTCGTACATATCCCAATAAATTTATTTGAGTTATTAAAAATAAGTTCAATATCTTTTCCAATCTTGGTATGCTGTCCTATACATTCTAACAGGTTYCACAGCATAGTCTTTGTATGTTGGAAAGTCTTCTCCAGCAGTAGAATCTATAACTCCACTAAACAATACCAGGACTGTATTACTTTTTCTCACCATTTTTCGCATTGCTAACCTCATTTTTTTCAGCCTTTTTTACTCTCCGTCCTTATAATCCGGTAGGAAAAACATACTTTTTTCTTCTAATATACTTTCTATAGCACTTCTTTTTCAGGGACTAATTTTCTATAGTCTTCTGAATCATCAACAGCTTCTTTATCAAAAATCATGTTCATTTCTTCCATCTAGTATTTCTGTGATAGGTGCACTCTATCTTAATTATAAAAAAATGTAATACTTGAAAGTTAATATTCTAGAAAAATATTCCTAAAAGGAAAAGAAAAAATACGATATAATAAGGATATTAGCAAGATGATAAATCAAGAAGGAGCTCAGATAGACATAGTGTCACTGGGGTCATCTGTTTTCCCATTTACTCTAGGAGGTACATTTTGAAAGAATCTAAATCGAATAAAGGATGGTTAAGCTTGGGGGCAATCGGGTTATTTTTCCTAGGAAAAATGAAATGGTTGTTTGCGCTATTGAAAATAGCAAAAGTAGGTTCTCTGATTTCTATTTTCGTTTCATTAGGAGCGTATGCCTTGGTTTACGGTTGGAAATTTGCCGTAGCCCTAGTCTATCTAATTTACATCCATGAAATGGGGCATTTACTTGCTGCTAAGAGAAAAGGCATCAAAACATCCAATGCCATTTTCATCCCTTTTGTCGGAGCCTTAATTGCCCTTAAAGAAGAACCCAAGAATGCTAACCAAGAAGCTTATCTTGCCTTCGGAGGTCCTTTATTAGGTACATTAGCATTTCTACCAGCCATCCCCCTATTTATGATGACCGAAAATCCGTTTTGGCTTTTAGTTATTACACTTGGAGCCATGATTAACCTATTTAATCTAATGCCTGTGCATCCTCTTGATGGAGGACGTATAGTGGGAGTCATCTCCACAAAGCTTTGGGTATTAGKGATTATCGGAATGGTTGTATATTTGTTTCTCCATCC
>NZ_JBFUIB010000545.1:0-2343 GCF_056402095.1 Peribacillus sp. P4_C12 | reverse complement strand
CTAATAAGTGTACCTACTATTAATTGGGTGTCATCATGAAGTGCAAATTGACTTAGCAAATAATCCGGTAATGTTAAAAGTGCTAAAATAATTATGACGACCCATGATCTAGCCCACCACGAGATTGCAATAAGAAAAACAAAAGTAATAATTGCTGTAATATTCGTCCACGTAGTCCCAAATTGAATCACAGGTGTTTCAATTATTCTATTAAAGAAAATCAAGCCAATATACAGACCAAGCGGAAGCATCCCAAGTACATAATAAATTGCAAATTCTTTTCCTCTGGAAATATTATTTGCAGAAACATACTTAAACGCACTAAAGATGCCCAATATGAAAATCGCAGCAATACATACATGACCGATTAATTCCAGTAGTGAATAGGAAAGGTTTCCTTTGAATAAATCATTGATAATTGTGAAAGAAAAAGCACCAAAAATGATAATGACGATATATTTAAACCAAGATCGGTAATCAGTAGTCATCTCGTTTGATATCTGATCCATGTATTCTTTAGGTGATTGGCCAATAATGTTGTCGATTGACTTCCCTTTTTTCTCTGCTTCCATAAGATGAACCTCTAATTCTTCCACAATACTTTCAATTCCATCTGAATTCTTTCCACTGGAAAATAAATAAACTCGAAGATCCTCTAAGAAAGATTTGCTTTTAGAAGATAGATTTACAGCAGTACTTTTCAACTCTTCATCCCCTTTTTGGATTATTAAAACTAATCATTTTTTGCTTCATGGTTTAAAACCCGATTGACATTGCCCTTCAAATATTCCCATCGTTCCATAAAGTTTATTAATTCCTGTTCTCCTTTTCGGGTCAGGGAATAATATTTTCTTTTAGGCCCAGCAGTTGATTTTTTTAATGTAGATGTTACCAGTTCTTCTTTTTGCATACGCATCAATAAAGGGTAAATGGTTCCCTCACTAAATGAATTAAATCCATATCCCTCTAATTTTTCAGCTAACTCATATCCATATACTTCTTTATCTTTGATGATTGCCAATAAACACCCGTCCAATATCCCTTTCATCATCTGTGTAGTGGTCAAATGAATGTCACCTCTTTCCATGTCTTGCAATACAAGGTATATGATTATTATGAAGATTAATACCTTGTAATGCAAGATAGTATTTAATTATTTTTATGTGAATTGCGGTGAGTTACAAAATTACTTACACGCTAAGGATTATTTTATAAGTGGTTTATAAGGTAGTATCGAAACGACAATTAAGGGATACTCAACCATGATATCGTCGTCTGATATAACCAAAATCTTTTTTTGAAAAATAATTAATTATCCGCATTGTACTCATAAAGAAACAGGATTACCTGAAAGTGATTCACTAGGTACGTAAATATTAGATGTGAGGGGATCTTGTGCATTGAAGTTAATTGAAGTTTCTTAATCCCCGAATTCGAAAGAAATGAATAGTACTAAGAAATCTTTTTACACTAGAACCGTGTTTTCTTAATATTCCATATAAGTGTATCAACACCTTTAGAGAAATGAAAAATTGGTTTGACTTCAGTAAGGTCAAAATTAAAGGGAGTAAAAAGTGTATTCCTACATATCTCTGCCTCTACTGTTTGTAACGGCCAAGGACGATGGTGTATTTCTCCGCAATAGATATTGACTCCATTATCCGTACTATACAAGCAATATCGCTCAGTGAGCCAATGGTCTAAAGTTCCTTTTTTAGGAAAAAAAACTTCTGGTAAAGGAGTGTATTTTACATTAAATCTAATTGGAGTATTTGTTTTTCCTTTACGAATACTTTGACAATGAAAGGTTTGTCCTTTTTTTTCAAAAGAGATTTGTGCAGAATAATAGGGCAAACGAAACCATTTCTTGGCTATTGTATAGGAGGCCCAGTCCTCGACATCAAGAGACATGAAAAAGATACCGGGTTTACCATCACATTGAACATATGTTCTTACATTGATTTCTGAAAATTTAGGGGTTAGTGATACAGATGACAATCCACGAGGATAAATTCCCTCCATAACGAAAAGAATAACTCCCAACCAGGCATATCCATTAAAGGTGTCAATTTCTAAATGTGGAGGAATATGTGGTCTCAGTGTTTCAGCTGGAATAGGCCAATGGGAAAACAAAAGATTTCTCCAAGGTTGTCGCATAATCCATTTTTTTGAAGGAATTGGCCAAGGACGGTGAGCGTTATCATCTAGTAAGTTCATGAAAAGTATCTCCTTTATTTTTATATTAACTTAGCTAAGGGTCAAAAAAATTCAGAAAATCATTTGGTGTTGCTTGTAAAAACTACAGGTATTTTTCAATTGCTCGTGACTTACCCCCTATAAAGC
>NZ_JBFUIB010000544.1:0-2343 GCF_056402095.1 Peribacillus sp. P4_C12 | reverse complement strand
GATTCCACAAATTCTACTAATCTAGGTGCTTTAAAGTGAGCCATTTGAGACCGGCAGTAATTATTCCAATGCGAATGTGACTGAAGAAGAAGTTATTAATTACTGCCGGTCTCAAATGGCTCACTTTAAAGCACCTAGATTAGTAGAATTTGTGGAATCTTTACCAAAAACAGCAACTGGAAAACTGCAAAAATATCGTTTGAGAGAAATACATTGGAAAGGATCGAAGAAGGTAAATTAAAGGCTTTCTCACTTGTTTTTCAGATAAACGGTTATTATCAACTTTTTGTAAATACTAAGATTATTGTATGTAATATGGCGGTTCTAAAAGGATCTTCTAATTGAAGATCCTTTTTTAGTGCTTTTAAGACCTGTTTAGACACTCTAATCTAACATTTTAGAAATTTCATTCACATTCCATGAAATAAATAGAATGGGTACATTGAAATTTTTTTCTTGCGTTGGGGAAATTCAGTTTTTTATAAGCAGGAATTGAAAAAACGTCAGCAAAGTAAATGGTTAAGTTAAGGAGGCCAACAATGGCTTAAACCACAAATTTGTATTTAGCTCCATCAGTTTAAACAAATATGTGGTTTTCACTGTTTATGGGATTTAACTTCCTTCTGCATTAAAAAGCCCTGTAAAACCTTTGTTCTTCCTTAATAGCTAATTATTATTAATAATGTCCCCTTATAGCTAGGGACCTATGTTTAAGAGAAAAAATTTTTTTTAAGTATTATCAGGCAGCAACTTACGCATAATTAGAACTTGAAAATGACTCCAAAAAAATATAAATCTAAACATTATAACGTTATATTGATTAATCCAAAAAAATGTGATAATCTATTTTTGTTAAGTGAAATAAATAACTGCTTATAAGAGTTGTAAACGTATACAAAATCGCTATTTAACAATCTATAGGGCGTACCGAAAAGGATGAGTGAAATGACAGGTAGGTTCGTACTACAAAATGTAAAAATGGTAGAGGGAAATGCTGCAGATATCATATTGGAAAATAGAAAAATTGTAGAAATTGTTCCGCCCGGAACTGGAATCGGCGAAAAAGTAATGGACTACAAACACAAAGTATTTGTTTCCAGCGGCTGGATTGATATGCATGTACATGCCTTTCCCGAATTCGATCCGTATGGAGACGATGTTGACGAGATTGGTTATAAAACAGGTGTAACAACGATTATAGATGCTGGCAGTACTGGAGCAGACCGCTTACCAGACTTGGTTAGTAGTTGTAAAAATTCCAAAACGAATGTATTCGCCTTCCTAAATATTTCACGAATCGGATTGAAGCGAATCGATGAGTTATCAGATATATCTTGGCTAAACGAAGAAGAATTAAAAAAGGCCATTGCTGAAAATAGAGACTTTATCATAGGTCTTAAAGCAAGAATTAGTAAAAGTGTAGTTGGTACAAATGGTGTTGAACCATTAAAAATTGCTAGAAAATTTTCTGCAGATACTGATTTACCTCTTATGGTCCATATCGGTTCAGGACCACCTAATATAAACGAGGTCCTTGATTTACTTGAGGAAAAAGACATTATTACACATTACTTAAATGGGAAAGCCAATAATTTATTTGATGATAAAGGAAAGCCCCTACCTGAGTTCAGTCAGGCTATTGAACGGGGTGTTCATTTGGATGTTGGTCACGGAACTGCAAGTTTTTCTTTCCCAACAGCAGAAACTGCGAAAAAGTGTGGTGTCCACTTCAATACAATTAGTACGGATATATACCGGAGAAATCGATTGAATGGCCCTGTTTTTAGTATGGCAAATGTTCTTTCTAAATTTTTGTATTTGGGATATCCGCTAAAAGAGGTAATTGATGCGGTTACTATTAATGCAGCAGAGTGGTTAAAGAAACCAGAGCTGGGAAGGATTTCTGAGGGAGATATCGCGAACCTCACATTATTCTCAATTGAGAATGAATCGACCCCTTTACTGGATTCCGAGGGCGAAAAGCGAGTTGCAGAACAAAGAGTTGATGTAAAAGGAGTGGTTATAAATGGAGAATTCATTGAATGCTAAATATGGTTTGAAAAGAGTTATTAATGCAAGTGGAAGAATGAGCATATTAGGTGTTTCTGCACCTACAGATACCGTAATGGATGCCATGAAAACTGGTGGTCAAAATTACGTTGAAATCTCAGATTTGGTTGATAAGGCAGGACAACATATTGCGCAATTGCTTCAATCTGAAGCAGCGGTTGTCGTAAACTCAGCATCAAGCGGAATGGCCCTTTCAGTAGCCGCTATCGTAACGGAAGGAAACAGAAGGAAAAGCGAAAGACTTCATCAAGAACCTATTCAAAAGAATGAAGT
>NZ_JBFUIB010000543.1:0-2350 GCF_056402095.1 Peribacillus sp. P4_C12 | reverse complement strand
GCGCTATGTACAGTGTGAACTACTATAATAATGCGAAGCATGGATAATTAAGTGAAGAACCGCTTGGGGATGTCCCCAAGCGATTTTTTTATGATATTATTCTTTGGCATATTTATAAAATTTCTTGCTTCTTAATATAAATAATCAGAAAATTCTGAATTTATATTAGGTAATTTCAAGGTGGGAAATTCGTTATTGTGCTTTATTAGAATAAGGATTARGATAAAAGAATCGAAAGGAAGTGGATACAAGTGAGCAGCAGTTCTTATGATCCTGAACCCAGAAAGCAAGAGGAAGCCAATATGATGCTAGACGTCGAGACTGTTATTCTTCCTGAGTATCTGCTCGAAGAAGGTAAATAGTGCTTTCTCTATAGAAGAGGAGGTCAACTAAATGATTGAAATCTACAAGACGAATGAAAACCGTATTCTGAATAAAACCGGGGAAATGACAAAAGGTTCTTGGGTGAACATTGTTGCACCGACAGAAGCCGAAATTGAATATATATGTACGACTTTGCAATTACCGATTAATTTCATGAAAGATCCGCTAGATGATGAGGAACGGCCACGAATAGAAAAAGAAGATGATAATGTGTTAATTATCGTCGATTTTCCTTATTTGACACAGGACGAAGCGAACCTGCCCATTTTTGAAACGATTCCCATTGGAATGATCTTTACCAAAGACTGTTTTATTACGATATCTTTAAAAGAGACTCCTATATTAACAAACTTTAAAAACAATAAAATCAAAGGGTTTTTTACAAATAAGAAGACAAGGTTTGCCTTGCAATTATTATTTGAAATTTCATCTTATTATTTACGTTATCTAAAACAAATTAACAAGATGACTAATGAAGCGGAACGTGAATTGCACCAGTCAATGAAAAACAAAGAACTATATACATTCTTAGCATTAGAAAAAAGCCTGGTTTATTTCACGACATCATTGAAATCCAATAGGGTTGTTCTTGATAAAATTCTCCGATTTAATTATTTGAAAATGTATGAGGAAGATAAAGAATTACTAGAGGACGTAATTATCGAAAATGCACAAGCTATTGAAATGGCTGAAGTGTATTTATCGATTCTTAGCGGGATGATGGATGCATTTGCTTCAATTATATCCAATAATGTTAATAATGCTATGAAGTTTCTAACATCAGTTACAATTATATTAACGCTTCCAACCATGGTGGCAAGTTTTTACGGAATGAATGTAGAACTCCCGTTTGAACATAGTTCGTTTGCATTTATCTTTACTTTATTAATTGCTATTACTTTAGCGGGTACAACAGCATTTATTTTTTGGAAAAAGAAATATTTTTAAGATTAACCGGCTTACAAGTAAGCCGGTTTTGTTATGATTCCTCAAAATACTCATTAAAGCCTTCACTGCTTATTCTATCGGTATAGGGGTTCTTATCCGTTACATTCTTTGTATCTAAATTTGTTTTAATGACTAGTCTGGGGCTTTGTGATGGCTGCGCAATGATACGGTCATTTAAATCCTTAAAATCTGGTAACTCCTTATTGCCGGGATTGTTTGGTTCCAAAAAAATCACCTCCACTTGTATCTTTGCAAAAAATGATGCAATGTATTCATGAATATGCTCGTTGGTGGAAATCATAAAAGAACAAGAGGAGGAGATTATGATGACAACATGGAATAAGCAGGCAGCTCCTGATAATAATTTAAAGGCAACTGATTTAAAACCAGAAAGGGCTGTAAAAGCAAAATCGAAAACAGTCACCATTGATGAAGATCAATTGAATGATGTGAAAATTCAACAGGAAATAATGAAACAGAATATATAAAAACAAAAGGGGCCTAGTTTTAGGCCCATTTTGTTTTTATGAACGTTTCTGCTTTTTTTGTGATGAGGATTGGGTAAAGGAACCAGTTTCTTTCGTTGTTGTACCTTGTCCCTCTATTTGTGAAGAACCTAAACGAGTTTGCGATGCGTCTTTTTTATTTTTTCCATTCATATTTATCACCTCGACATTACTTTTCCTATTTCCTTTGCATCCTATACATATATTAAAGGTAAAAAGGACAGCTTAGCAAGTAGAGGAGGTGTGTGTTGATGTCAAAAATCGGTGTTGAAGAATCATTAACGAATATTCAGGAAGCACTTCGTGAAAAAGGTTTTGATGTTGTAGAGATTAAACAAGAAGCTGACGCAAAAAACTTGGACTGTTTTGTGGTAACAGGTTTGGAAACTAATGTGATGGGAATAATCGATACTTCATCTAAAGCTTCTATCATAGAGGCAAATGGTTTATCGGCTGATGAAGTGTGCCGCGAGGTTGAAAATAAAATTAACTCTATTCAATAGTACAAAAAG
>NZ_JBFUIB010000542.1:0-2353 GCF_056402095.1 Peribacillus sp. P4_C12 | reverse complement strand
ATTCAGGACGTTGCAGCGCAAATTCAATGGTAGTTTTTACAAAGCCATCTACAACTCCGACATCATGTCTTTTCCCTTCAAAATCATAGGCAAATACTGTTTGGATTTCATTTAGTTTTTGGATGGCATCGGTTAATTGAATTTCACCACCAGCACCAGTTTCATGCTTAGCTAAAAAGTGAAATATTTCTGGGGTTAAAATATATCTCCCCATAATCGCTAAATTTGATGGAGCAGTTCCTTGTTCTGGTTTTTCAACAAAGTTATTAACTTCGTACCTTCTACCATCTTGAGTAAGCGGGTCAATGATACCATACCGATGCGTTTCGCTTTCATYWACGGATTGTACTCCAATAATAGACGAACCTGTCGCATCATATTCATTTATTAATTGRCGCAATGAAGGTACCTCGCTTTGAACGATATCATCACCTAAAAGTACGGCAAATGGTTCATCCCCAATAAAATTACGGGCACACCAGATAGCATGTCCAAGGCCTTTCGGTTCTTTCTGTCTAATGTAATGGATATTGGCTAAATTAGATGGATATTGTACTTTCTCCAATAAATCAAATTTTCCATGATCCCTCAAATTATTCTCTAGCTCATAGGCATTATCGAAGTGATCTTCTATCGCACGTTTATTCTTTCCTGTGACAATAATAATATCTTCAATGCCTGATTYTACAGCTTCTTCTATAATATATTGAATAGTTGGTTTATCCACGATTGGAAGCATTTCTTTTGGCATTGCCTTTGTAGCAGGTAAAAACCTTGTTCCCAATCCCGCTGCAGGTATAATTGCCTTTTGTATTTTTTTCATTAATTTGTAGCTCCTTCATATAACCTTTTAAAAAACTACTATGTTTTTTAATCTCATATTTATAGTAACATAGACTTGTTTTTTGTAAACATTTTCCCCTAAAAAATCCAATTATATTGTAATTGGATACATAAATGTAATTTTAATCTAATAACTACATCCCAATTACTCATACTTAGGTACTTTAAGACCCATACTTAAGAGTAATCCTTTTAATTGGGGATGACTGCCTGTCTAATACTATTTCCAACTATATCACATGGTTCAAACCCTTAATGAGCTACTCCTTTGACAAATTTGGAACTGCACTCCCCCTCTTCCCTCTTTGACAAGAGAAAAACATCACATATTCCATTCAGTTTTTTGTTTATCATTCACCTGCTACACTGAAATATCATGATTGACATATAAATGTATGCTAAATTTCTTAAAGTTCATAATGCTTTTAACACTAATTCATCAACTATTCTATCCGTTGGTCTCTAAACCAAATACAAAAACGGAGAGACTGAAAATCCCTCCGTTTTTGGACTATATTTTAATTAAGCCATTAATTTTTTCTATCTGAGTTTACACTTATAAATCGTTACGAATTATTCAGCTTCCGAAACAACAGTAAAGCGTTCATTTATGTGCTGAGGGCTTTCAATTTCATCTAATACTGCAATAGCAAAGTCAGCATAACTTATATAACTTTCTCCTTTTGAGTTTACAAGGATGTTATCTTTCCCTAATTTATATCCACCTGTTCTTTTGCCTTGTGGATCAAAGAATGCAGAAGGACTGATAAACGTCCATTGAATTCCACTAGTATTTTGTAAATCCTCAAGGTTTTTAGATTGATTAGATGCTGTTGCAAAGTATTCTTTAGGAAAATCCGGTGTATCTAGTACGCGAGTTGTTTTCGCTTCATCAACAAACAGACTTCCTGCACCACCAACAACAAGCAATTTAGTATTAGGTGCATCTTTCATAGCTTCAATTAAGACTTTACCAGCTTCAACATGTAGATGCTCATGCCCTGGAGCAGCCCCAAACGCATTTACGACCACATCAAATTCTTTAACATCATCTGCCTTCAAAGCATATACGTCTTTTTCTAAAACTGCAGCTCCTTGATTATTTTGTACTTTCGCTGCATCTCTGACAATAGCCGTAACCTCGTGGCCTCTAGCTATAGCTTCTTTATAAATCAGACTTCCAGCTTTTCCACTTGCACCAATAATAGCTATTTTCATTTTAAAACTCCTCCTATAATCGTCTTTATATTCAACTTGTAACTAATTTGTTTACATGTAATAATATAAGTTACAGGTTGACGTTTTGTCAATTTATTTTATCCAAACTTTTAGTTTACTAATAACTTTTGTGAGCAATACTAACTTGTAACTACTCAAATTACATGTTAAGGAATTTATACTTAAAAGTAGAGATTTTAAAGGAGAGAAAAAAATGTCTATTAGTACCCGCTTTTCAGTAGGAATCCATATACTATCTCTTTTAGAAGTAAATAAAGAGGGAGTTAATACC
>NZ_JBFUIB010000541.1:0-2362 GCF_056402095.1 Peribacillus sp. P4_C12 | reverse complement strand
GTGCTATATTATCAGCTTTGATATTTAACGCCATTATCATTCCATTGCTAATACCATTAGCAATGAAGGGTGTTAAATATGTTCCTATGAGCGCCACAAGATTGTTAACAAAGAATTTGTCTCTATATGGATTAGGAGGCGTGTTAGTTCCATTTATCGGAATTAAATGTATTGATTTAATTCTTGTGATGTTTAGAGTAGCTTAAAATTAAAAATAAGGGTGAGAATTCATGTTAAAGAATATACGTACAGTTTTCGTACTACTATTTATTTGTGGAATTGCGTATCCGTTACTGATGACAATGCTAGCTCAGGTGATATTGCCTGTAAAAGCAGAGGGTAGCTTAATTAAAAATGAATCGGGTGAAATTATAGGCTCCGAAATGATTGGCCAATCTTTTAAAGATCCGGGATACTTCCACGGTCGTATTTCTTCCATTAATTACGACGCAGCTGGCTCAGGTACGCCAAACTATTCTCCATCAAATAAGGAAATGATTGAACGGACATTAAATGATATTGAAGAATTTTCAAATGAAAACCCTACAGTAGATAAAGCAGATGTACCTTCTGACTTAATGACAAATTCGGCTTCAGGACTTGATCCAAATGTTTCTCCTCAAGGAGCGATTGTTCAGGTTCCCCGTATTGCAAATGAGAGAGGATTATCTGAAAAAAGTTTATATAATCTTGTTGACGAATACACGGAAAGTCGTTCATTTGGACTTTTTGGTGAACCTCGAATTAATGTTTTGAAGTTAAATATAGCATTGGACGAACTAGAATAATTTTGATTAGGAGAGTTTTTCCACTCTCCTTTTACCTTAGAATGAAACTGGAGGTAGTAATATGCCAGATCAATTTCGTAGAAAAACACCAGATGAAATTCTACAGTCGATCTCTAATATTAAAAAAGGGAGGCTGAAGATCATACTTGGGGCTGTATATGGTTCAGGGAAAACCTATCATTTGCTCCTTGAAGGAAATGAGTTAAAAAAACGTGGGATTGACGTAGTTGTCGGGGTAGTTTGCACATCGAGTAGTCCTAAAACACTTGAGCAATTAGGCTGCCTAGAAATTATACCTTCTATCGAATGGGAGCAAAACGGTCATGTAAGACAAGATTTGAATATGAAGGAAATTTTCAAACGAAACCCGGAAGTAATTTTAGTTGACCAATTAGCTCATAAAAATCATTCATCTGCTAAAAACCCAACTAGATTAGAAGATGTTAAGGAGTTAATAAACAATGAGATTAGTGTCATAACAACAATAAATATTTACGAGTTGAAAGGARTGAAAAAAGTTGCAGAGCAATTACTACAACTGCCACTTCATGTAAATGATACTGTACCCGAAGATACATTGACGCAGGCAGATGAAGTACGTCTTTTAGATGTTACTCCTGAAGCAATTTTAAAACGTCTCCAGGAAGGGGAAATAGAAGAAAAAGACGAACAAGCCAAAGGACTTGTGCAATTATACAATAAGGATAACCTAGCGGTACTTAGGGAACTGTCACTCCGGTTTTTGGCTGGAGAAGTGGAAGAGGATCTAACTGAATATCGAGAAGAGGAAGGGTTATTGGGACCTTCAGGTGCTTCTGAACGGATTTTGGTATGTGTACAATATCATTGGAATGGATCCATCTTAATACGAAGAGGGGATCAAATAGCCAAACGTTTAGGTGGGGAGCTATTGATTGTTAGCTTTGTTCCAACTCAAAGAAAATTATCTAAAGAAGAAGAAATGTTTAAAAGATCCATGCAAAAACTCATAAATAAATTAAATGGAAAATTTGAGGAATTGACAATAAAAGGGGAAGAAATCGCTGAAGAAATAGTTGAATATGCCATGCAACATTATGTAACTCGAATAATCCTTGGTCATTCTAAAAGGACAAGATGGGAAGAGATTATTCACGGTTCAATAGTCAATAGAATATTGAGAAAAACGAAAAATATTGATGTGTTTATTGTAGCAGACCGTGCAGAAGTACATGGAGAAAGAGTAATACCCGCTATTCAGTCAAAAGTAAGGAAGAAAAATCCATATCAAAGACTTTCTCCTGATGAAATAAAAGAAAAAATACAAGGGGTAAAAAGAGGTACGTTAAAAATTTATATTGGGGCTGCACCCGGTGTAGGAAAAACATTTACCATGCTGAGGGAAGCAAATCAATTGAATCAAAACGAAATTGATGTTGTGATTGGATTATTGGAAACACACGGGCGTAAAGAGACAGCAGCGCAAATTGGAACTTTAGAAATCATACCTCGAAAACATATTACATATAAAAACGTAGTACTGGAGGAAATGGACCTTAAGGCCATAATTATTCGCAATCCTGAAGTAGTGCTGG
>NZ_JBFUIB010000540.1:0-2369 GCF_056402095.1 Peribacillus sp. P4_C12 | reverse complement strand
CAGTTCGTAGGGATACCGTTCTAAATATTCGGGACCCATATCAACGAGCTGCAACAATTCTAGCGCACGTTCTTTTTTCTCTTGATCACTCCATTTAAGTAGTTTTGGAACGAGGGTGATATTTTCAAGAATCGTCATATGAGGGAAAAGACCAATTTGTTGAATTACATACCCGATCTGTCTTCTAAGCTCGACCGGATCCTTTTCCATTATATTTTCTCCATTTATGAGTATCTTACCTTCGGACGGTTCAATCAGGCGATTAATCATTTTCATTGTCGTTGTTTTCCCACAGCCACTCGGACCAATGAAACAGATGAACTCCCCTTTTTTTATATCAAGTGTTATATTCTTTACAGCTTTCTTCCCTCCCTTATAGACTTTCGATACATTTTCAATTTTTAACACGACAAGCACCTCCATCATTCGCATACAATTACAAATTTTACAAGTTCATTTCGCTTTTATATGCACAGTCTCTTATACCCATACGATAAAATATTAAACCTTTTATTAAAATAAACTAGTTCAATGTAATTACATTGAAAAAATGGAAAGAAAAAAACTACCTCATTTTAATTAAGGTAGTTAATAGATTTTAAGTTATTAAAATTGAATTAAAACCCGATATTTTTAGCGATGAGGGTTTTCACTATTTCATCTGACCCTGTATAGAATGCTGTCACAGGAATGTCTCGATGACGCCGGGCAATTTTATAATCACCCATATTTCCGTACCCATCATGTAACTGCATGCACTTTTCAGATATTCGCTTTGACATCTCCGTAATCCAATATTTAGCCATCGATACTTCAGTTATGATATTCTCCCCATTCATATGTTTACAGATCAAACCATCAACAAACGTTCTACCCAGCTGAATATCGGTCGCTATTTCAGCAATGGTAAACTGTGCGTTATTAAATTTACTTATTTTCTTACCAAATGCTTTTCGTCCTTTTATAAAATTCATCGTTAAGTGGAGCATGTCCTTAGCTGCCATTAAAGACCCAATCGCACACATAAGTCTTTCCTGCTGCAGTTTTTGCATTATATATGAAAGGCCCTTCCCTTCCTCTCCAAGGATGTTCCCAACAGGAACTGAAGCATCATCGAAAAATAGTTCGGCTGTTTCTGAGCTATTCTGGCCTGCTTTTTCAAGCTTTCTGCCTCGTGTAAGCCCTGGCGTATCTTTATCAATGAGCAACAAACTGATTCCATCATTGGAAGGAACAGCATCAAGATCAGTTTTACATGCTACAATCAATAAGTCAGCTTTAAAGCCATTTGTGATAAACGTTTTGGCTCCATTGACAATATAATACCCATCTTTCTTGATGGCTGTGGTTTGGATATTTGCTAATTCTGAACCCATTCCTGGCTCTGTCATTGCAAAGGCAGAAATCATTTCTCCTGAAATGAACTTGGGTAAATACCTTTGTTTTTGATCTATTGTTCCGAATGAAGCAATATACGGGGCCACAACATCAGAATGAATTGAAATTCCTACTAAGGCTGATCCAACCATTTCCAATTCCTCTGCCAGAACAACTGAATACCCAAAATCTGCTCCTACACCACCGAATTCCACATCAAGCCATGGACATAAAAATCCATTATCCCCAATCTTTTTCCAAAATGAGCGAGGTACTTCCCCCTCTTTTTCCCACTGATCATAAAAGGGGATAGCTTCCTTGTCGAGAAATTCACGAATTGATTGTTTAAATAATAAGTGTTCTTCTGTGAGGAAGGAACGTGAATCATTCTTATTGAACGCCATCGTGTTAACCATGGGTTAACCTCCATTCGCTAATGATTTTGTTGAGATACATCAATGTGAAATATCTTGTAATCCACAACCATGATCAAGATAAACAGGTTAAATATATAGATGTAAACGGTTACAATAATAAAAATCATCAAACTGTCAAAATGGCCCATAATATTCATGTTCAACAAAAGTATTGAATTCCCTTTTAAAAATCTATTTTTCACCATTTTAAATTCATTTTTGATTATATTATTTGAAAAGCTATCCGATTTAAGAAAATGATGATTGATACTTAACTGCTTAAATATGGGTTAATCTTGTATTCTGACGAGGTTATTTTTGTAATATTACTTGTCTTAATTTAAGATTTGATTGAAAAAATCAATCTAATAATGGGAAACCCGTATTGAAAGTAGAAGTAAATCCCAGATTCGTGCCACCTTACTTTTTACAAGTATTTTTTCTTTATCTCCAATTTTTTTTGATTTTTCCGAATCATTTTTTTGATCATCATTATCGCTTTGGCTATTTTGGTGTTGTGTGTTGAAGCCAATGACAAGGCAGTCTCATTAGAAAATATAATTTATGGTAGGGTTC
>NZ_JBFUIB010000539.1:0-2370 GCF_056402095.1 Peribacillus sp. P4_C12 | reverse complement strand
GACTTACTTATTCCGACAAATGTGTATATTGTCCAGCCTGGAGATTCGCTATACACCATCTCTCAAATGGCTTTGGTCCCAATTGAAACAATCCGTTTATATAATGGATTACACTCCGATTTATTGATGGTTGGCATGAATATCTATTTGCCGCCAAGACTTAAGCACGAAGGAGAAGGACTGAGTTATATCACACCTTCTACCCCAGAAAAAAATATAGCCAATGTCGAGACATTTGCTACTATTAATACGTATTTTGGAATATTTGAACATCATATTCTTGAAGATGGAAGCTTAAGTACACTTGATGATCAACAACTTATCGGATTAATAAGGGAAAATAAGGTCGCCCCTCTTGCAGTAATTACAAATTTAACGGAGACTGGATTCAGCCCCGAATTAACCAGGAAAGTATTAAATAATCCGGAGGTAAGGGAACGAGTTATTAATAATATTTACAATTTGGTGAAGACAAAAAATTACGCCGGAGTGAATGTTGACTTTGAAAGAATCCATGAAGGAGAAAGAGATTTGTATAGCGGATTCTTACGAGCGTTACGAGATCGATTAAAGCCTGAAGGATATTATACTTCTGTAGCCGTTCCAGCAAAAACAAGTGATGACATCCCTTGGTTAAAGGGATATGATTACGGGGGCATTGGAGCTGCTGTTGACTTTGTTTTTATCATGGCCTATGACTGGCATGAAGCGAGCAGTCAGCCCGGTCCTGTCGCTCCTATACAAGAAGTAAGGAAAACCATTGAGTATGCTCAAAGATTAATGAGAGGAAATAAAATCATCCTTGGTGTCCCACGGTACGGATATGACTGGGYGATGTCAAATGGAACCGCTTTAAGTGCAAGGGCTGTTTCCGTAGCCAACGCTATTGATACAGCTATGAAATATCAAGTACCTATTCAATATTCCATTCAAGACCAGCAGCCTTTCTTTAGCTATCGAGACGAAGCGGGCACAAGACATATCGTTTGGTACGAAGACTCAAGAGCTCGTGCCCAAAAGCTGCAATTGGTTGTCGAATATCGATTAAGGGGGATTGGAGCCTGGCAAGTAGGATTACACTTCCCTCAATCGGCCTACTTAGTAAAGGAATTTCTGACTACAAGAAGAGTGATTTAAACATAAAACAAGAACGGGGAATAATTACAGAAAAAGCCGATAAATCAACCATAATCAGCTGCACATTAATCGTTAAAGAAGCCTCAACAGCTGCCGCAATAACGATGCCCCCAACGATACCAAACGTATTTCCCTATTTTTGTCGGCATACTTGCTCCTGATTCTCGTAGTAACTCGATGGTAAATTCTAAAATAAGAACATCTATTATATGCGGAAATGGCATATCGCTTTTCGCAGGATTAATGTTGACAAAAATTCAGCAGGAAAGAGCTCAGCGAGTTCCCGCATATGATGGGCGGATTGTACAGGCCCTAAATTTACAGATATGTAAAGGTGTTCAAAATGTATCGTTCTATGGCTTGATTAAGTTTAGGATCGGAACCGGAAATTGGACCTAAATTATCAAGACCTTAATTTGAAAACAAACAGAATGGTGATACGGTATTAAATGCGCAATTTTTTCGAAGAATTATGTGTGTTACTGTTGAATAGCTTACGAACACTATGTTAAACTCCCTCCTATTTTGTGCGAAGGACATTCACACAAAGCTTAAGCTTGAGTGCTTTATCAGATTTTTAGACTTGCTATTTTATCAATTGAGTAGTAAAGTGATGTTATGTTTAACGGTGGGAGTGAATTGAAATGCGTAATAATACGATAGGCTCTTTAATCTGGCTACGTTTAATGCGTTTTACGAACCAAAGTAACCAGATGTCGAATGAATTTTTAAAACGATTTGATTTAACGACTGCTCAATTTGATGTACTCATGCAAATTCGCATTTATCAGCCACTCACGCAAATAGAGTTAGCCGAAAAAGTGACGGTTACGCAAGGTGGTATTTCACGTATGCTCTCACGTCTCGAAAAAGAAGGTTATATTGTACGTAAACAAGACTGGAAAACAAAAACGATTAACCTCTCAGCGAAAACTGAAGCTATTTTAGATCAAGTAATGCCTGAACAACTGGCATTTCAATCGTCATTTTTTGACGATGTTTTAAATGAAGAAGAACAACAAATACTATATACACTAATGACACGTGTTCATAAACATAGCCAAAAAAAAGAATTACCGCCAAAGTAATTTTTTTACATTATCATTTGACTAGTCAAGTTACAAAAGGAGGAATAATGATGTATACAATTTCTGGACATCATCATATTTCGATGATTACAAAAAACGCAAAAAAGAATAATGAATTTTATCAAAAAGTACTAGGTCTGCGCAG
>NZ_JBFUIB010000538.1:0-2371 GCF_056402095.1 Peribacillus sp. P4_C12 | reverse complement strand
AATTTAGTCTGAAGATTGTTGGGAAAGGAGGTTCACAATGGAAGTAATTTAGCAAGTGTCTTTTCAGCAATAATAATAGTTATAACTGTTTATTCAATGATGAAGGTATGCCTTATTGCCTATAAGAGGAATGAAATATCACTTCGGAAATTCATCATTTTTACAACTTCTTCGATTGTAATAGGTTTAATAGTTGCTTCCGTTTTACCCTTTGGTTATCAAAAAGTAATTGATTACATTTATTAACTACTTTTTTAAAGAAAGACCTTCTCAATTGAAGGTCTTTTATCTCTTTGTAAAACAACAATAAAGATTAACCTAGCCTTTGGAATAGCAAGTAACCCTGTTAAATCAACATTTTCATTTTAGGTTCCATGTATCTTTTGAAGTATCATCTGTCATTGCATATGCGATATTGAGAAATTTGTTTCGGACTCTTTTCTAATATCAGGTCTAACCTAAATGCTGCAATGAATACATTAAAAAGATGTAAGTAAAATGATTAAGGGGGAACTCAGTTGTCAGAAGGATTACATAGTATCATCTTACCCGTTTCAATTGAAAATGTATGGGGGTTTGTCAGTGTCATTGATCTATGGGCGCCTCTGGTCCCAGGATATATTAGTCATGAGATAATAAATGATGAGACACTCGTATGGGAGTTTAAAAGCGATTTGGGTTTAATGAAAAAGAAAATTAAACTAGAAGTTGATATATTAGAATGGAACGAACCTAATAAGGTAACATTTAACCTTCGGGGATTAAATGAAAAATTTGATGGATATGGTTACTTTTTTGCTGAACAGATCGGGAAAGGACAGACTAAGATGACTGGTTGTCTTGCGATAATGGCTAAAGGAGCTAAAGCACCGATTGTAAATGCTTTGTTAAAATCCTACGTTCCCCAAATGACTGTTGAATTTTCAGAGGCTATTGCACAAAATCTCCTTGTACAAAAATAGAGTATTTACCTATCGAATAAGGGTTATTTGAGATAAATACTTGACAAGTATACCTGAGAGGTATGTATTATGAATTGTAAGGCGATAAGATTATTTTTTTACATTCATTCCATATGGGACTAAACGTGGATGGTATGCCTGATAAGAATAATAAGTTACAAGGGATAGGAGGTCAACCTCACACATGGAATATGAAAAGCAAATGAAAAATAGAGTTAAACGAATTGAAGGACAGCTTCGAGGGATTTTGAAAATGATGGAAGAAAATAAAGACTGTAGAGATGTCGTAACACAGTTATCTGCCACTCGATCTGCAATAGACCGTACAATTGGTGTAATTGTGAGCTCCAATCTTGTAGAATGTGTCCGGGAAGCTAATGAGACAGGTGAAAAGAACCCAGAAGAACTTGTTAAAGAGGCAGTTAATTTATTAGTGAAAAGCCGATAAAATAAATGAGTTAAATTCAGTGTATCCTGTATATTGCAATGAAAGTTTGTATAAGAAGATTAAAAGTCACCCTGGCAGTTATGGATATTTAAGGGTTGGTTCGAAAATACTTATATAGATAGGCCTCTACAGGGAGGGGCCTATTTTTTGCGAATTTTTGTTTTCTTTTTTCTAATAGGCAAATCCTTTGATATAAAGAATTTGCATGTTATCCTTAAAGGGATAAAAATTGAGTGAGGGTATGCTATGGAATTCACGCATGTTACAACGGTTTTGTTAGGCCTCGTTATTATTCTTAATATTCTATTTGCAACGATTGTTATATTTTTTGAAAGAAGAGAAGCGAGCACGACCTGGGCTTGGTTATTGGTGTTATATTTTTTACCTGTAGTCGGTTTTATTTTATATCTTCTTTTTGGAACAAGTTTGAGGCACGCTCACTTATTCCAATGGGAGGATAAGAAAAAAATTGGGATTGAAGAAATCCTTGATAAACAGATGGAAGAGCTTTCTACGGATCACTTTCCTTTTCGAAATACCTCTTCGAGCAATTACCGTGATTTGATTTATATGCACCTTCGAAATAATGATGCAGTTCTGACGGAAGATAATCATGTCGATATTTTTTCGGATGGAAGAAAGAAGTTTGAACAGCTTTTTAAAGATATCGAAGAGGCAGAAAACCATATACATATACAATATTATATTATTCAAAGAGACGGTCTCGGAAAACGGTTCATTGAGGCTTTGACGAAAAAAGCAAATGAAGGTGTCAAAGTCCGCCTGCTTTATGATGAATTAGGGTCAAGGGGAATGACAAAAAGTTTTTTCAAGGACTTTAGGCAGGCAGGYGGCAGAGTGGAAGCATTTTTTCCATCCAAGTTAAAATTTATTAATTTACGTTTGAATTTCCGTAATCATCGAAAGCTCGTCATCATAGATGGAAAAGTAGGGTATGTTG
>NZ_JBFUIB010000537.1:0-2375 GCF_056402095.1 Peribacillus sp. P4_C12 | reverse complement strand
GGCTTGGCCCTTGGCGGTTATGCTATTTTTCCAGTGACCAGCTACGAAGAAATTATCTGAATCTATCGTCCAACATGGTTCACGGGTACGGATAATGATGAAGTCGTCGCGACCCTTGCAGATTCAGATAATTTCTTCGTAGCTGGTCACTGGAAAAATAGCATAACCGCCAAGGGCCAAGCCGTAATCGTAAAAGAACAGAATAAAGATGTAACTCTTATTGGGTTAGAAGCAGGTTTCCGCGACCACCCGGATTACTTGTTCCGTCTTCTATCAAATGCAATTTTTGAAAAATAGTAGAAATAGCCAAAGCCGGATTCAGCAATGAATCCGGCTTTGGCTATTTGAAAAATGCTAAACGCTTGCTACTGAGTCTTGAAAAATTATCTCAGCAACTGCYATTTAAATACTCATTACTTTTAAATCATCTGTTGCAAAAACCGCTGAAGGACGATTCTTATCAAGAAGTGGTTGTTTAGCAGATTGAAAGGCGTTTTCTTTTTAAAGGATTACTTGAAAAATAAATTAAAAAATTGGAAGTCTAAACCTAGTAAAGCTTCTCCATCCAACTATAAAAACGTATATCAAMGACTTTTCTYCGTCTGTWTTACCTTTTGGAGAAAAACGGACGGAAATGTCATCGTTATAACAAGAAAACGGTCTTTGATATCTAGGTRTTGTCTATGATYATTCGATGTCACAAAAACTCAAAGTTKCCYAATATTWTTWAAAAAMYCTATTTAATRGKTTTTTTTGTCATGCRCAATTTTAGTATTAMTGTAGCAAAATAAAGAGAAYACACTTTAAATTAACWCWTGGACGMTTAGCTTGATGGGGATTTTGTAAGACCCCTTTATTTAAATAAAACAATTTTATTGTTATTCAACATTGATAATGTGTATAAGTTTTGTTTGCTATACCCATATTAAAATTATTGAATTTAATTTTCCCCAGAGTAATAGTAAAGGGAGGTGAAATTTCCAATGCCTAAAAACGATTCAGCTTTTCAAAGAAGCGAGCTGGCCAAGCTTTTAACAGCGTGCGGAGAGTCAGCAGACTTTCTTACTTTCAGTCTTTATGAAAACTCGCCCTTCTTCATTGCCTATTTTAAAACTTTAGTTAAACCAGAGATTATTCACCACGATATTCTCCCTATAGTTAAAGAAGAGTTTTCTACTTTAGAAGAAATAAAAGAAAAGCTGTTGATCGAGGACCTTTCTATTACGKACAATATACCGGATATTCAAGATAAATTAATGACCGGAAATTTGATTTTTTACACGAAAGAAGGGCAGCCTGCCTGCCTGGCTGTTCCGGCACCAGCCGTCGAAAAACGGCAAGTAGCCACTCCGGAAACGGAATACTCAGTCGTTGGTCCGAAGGAAGCCTTTGTTGAATCACTCGATACAAATTTAAATCTCGTGCGCAAACGTCTGCCGATTCCAGAACTGCAGGTTAAAGAACTGATGGTCGGAAAGTTATCAAAAACCCGGATCGCGGTCGTCTACGTGAAAGGAATCGCTGACTCGGACAACGTGAATACGGTCATCCAGCGGATTCAAGGGATTGAATACGATGAAATTGCCGACAGTTCGTTTCTCAGCCAAATGATTACCGATAATAAAAACTCGCCATTCCCACAGTTAGTCGACACAGAGAGGCCTGATCGACTGGCCGCCTTACTCGCCGAAGGGAAAGTTGCCATCTTTTCGGACGGATCGCCCACTGCGATATCAGGTCCCGTGTCACTCATTACATTTTTCACGGCATTTGAAGACTATCTTTCCATTTGGAATGTCGCATCCGCTTTCCGGCTCCTCCGGCTCATTGCGGTTCTTTTCTCTGTTTTAGCCACATCGACTTATGTAGCCATTTTAACTTATCATTATGAAATGATTCCCCGTGATGTACTCAGCTTGCTGATTACATCACGGGGAAGTATTCCGTTTCCACCTTTTTTGGAAGCTGTTCTCCTTGAATTGGCGATTGAGCTTTTGTGGGAAGCAGGCGCCCGGCTGCCGACAAAGATTGGCCAAACGATTGGGATTGTCGGCGGTATAGTGCTCGGAACAGCTGCCGTTCAAGCAGGCTTGACGAGCAATGTACTGCTCATTGTCGTGGCCACGGGCGCGCTTGCTTCTTTCACTACGCCTATCTACCAACTTAGCAACGTGATCCGCCTGATCCGCTTTCCATTTATCCTGCTTGCCCAGCTGCTAGGCCTTGTCGGAGTTGCCGTCTGCTTTGCTTTTCTTATGTCTCATTTATTAAAGCTGACTTCTCTCGGTCGTCCTTTTCTTGAGCCGATCTATCCTTTGCGCGTGAAGGATTTCAAAGACTCTATTATTCGACTGCCGTTCAGCAAGCAAGCACTC
>NZ_JBFUIB010000536.1:0-2376 GCF_056402095.1 Peribacillus sp. P4_C12 | reverse complement strand
GTATATGGTGTATATGAATCGAATGCAGAAGTAATCCAAGCAATTAATGCACTTAAGGCTAAGGGCTTTGAGGGAGACGATATTAGTAGAAGCCCAGCCAGGAAAAAGCGAAGAGCTTCATGGGAATTCTGCCAACTTATTTGAAAGTCAATACCTGAACACGAATCGAGCTGAAGAAAGAGAAATAAAGGCGAACTCCACCGAAAAATATAAGGTGAAAAAGCCTGGGGATTATGAAGGAACACTAGCGAGCGACCCCAATGTAGACCCATTTTCTGCTGATACTAAAAAAGCACTGGATCGGACTATGAACCCGAATGTTGAAAGTGTGCAGCAAGAAGAAAAGGATATCATGAAAGATGAATACATCAAAAATCGAATGAACACCGATAATCTGTAAGACGCAAAATAACAGCCTGCGCAAGGCTGTTATTTTTTTAAGGAATGGGTGGAAATCCTTTTATGCAAAGGATTCCTTTAACGATTGGTTAGGATTTCTCATTAGACAATTTGCTTGTTTATTGATCAAGCCGCAAGGTATAATTACAAAGGAATTTATTCTAAGTAGAGTAACAAGGAGGGGGAGAAACATGGAAAAAAACGTATATGGTGTTTTTGACTCTAATCCGGAACTACTTGCTGCAATTCAAGAATTACAAGCTAAAGGCGTTACTGGCCCCCAAATGACAGTAGCAGCTAATATAAAAAATGATGTGCAGCTTGGAAATGAACATACGGATATCCTGATCATCGCCAATCAGGATAAGGAGGACACTCTTTTTTTAAGAATCTTCCACTACTTCACAGATGAAGGATCTGGAGATTTACGTAGCTTTTTCACGAAATACGGCTATTCTTATGATGAGACAAAAGCGATGCTTGAAGAAGTGAGCGCAAAAAAATTCATCTTACTGCTCGATGAAGAAGTCTCTATCGATGAACTAAAGTCAGGCTTTGATAAAGTAGTGCCGAAGTAAGCGAATACAAAAAAATAACAGCCTGCGAGGGCTGTTATTTTTTTAATCCTGATTCGAGAACAGTAATCATTTCATGTTTTTCCTGCTCAGATGAATTTTGCCAAATGACCTCGAATAATACGCCCAATCCAGGAAGCATTTTTTCCTCGCCATTCTGAATTGCATCGACAATCGTGTCTTCTAGCTGCTCTTGAGTATTCCCGGTTACATTTTGAATGATCGCATTCCTTAGGTTTAAATTCACATTTATTCCTCCTCTTACACATAATGACTCACATTAATAGCATTTCACAAACTGGCATGCAATATGTATGTAAATTGCGTTATAATAGGACAATCAGTGTGAAGTTAAAGGAGCGTTTAACCTTGAAATATATTGAATCCGTAAAAAACCCGCAAGTGAAGCAATGGAAAAAGCTATTGACGAAGAAAGAGCGCGACAAAACAGGGAAATATTTAGTCGAAGGCTTTCACCTCGTTGAAGAAGCGTTAAAGGAAGAAATCGTCATTGAAGTGATTGTTAATGAAGAAACAGAAATGCCTGCCCATTTTACACTAGAAGGCACAGAAGTCATTTATGTTAAAAATGATATTATGAAAGCGATTTGTGATACAGAGACCCCTCAGGGAATTGCAGCTGTATGTGAGCGGAAATCAATTAGTATGGCGTCCATTAATCCGGATAAACTATTGTTGATAGATGCGGTACAGGATCCAGGGAATATTGGAACGATGATTCGGACGGCAGATGCGGCTGGAATTGATGCTGTCATTCTCGGCGAAGGCTGTGCAGATCTGTATAATCCGAAAGTGGTCCGTTCGACGCAAGGAAGCCTGTTTCATATGCCTGTCATCAAAGGAAACCTTTCTGAAATCATCGATGATTTGAAGCAAAAAGGCACACCGGTTTACGGCACAGCCCTTGAAGGAGCCTCGCCATTTGAAGAAGTGGAAAAGTCCTCTCGATTTGCTTTGCTTGTCGGTAATGAAGGACAGKGAGTAGCAAAGGGATTGCTAGAGAAAACTACGAAAAACCTCTATATTCCTATCTACGGGAAAAGCGAATCTCTTAATGTAGGGATTGCGGCTGGGATTTTAATGTACCATTTACGAAAATCAATYTGAAACGGCTGACGAATTATAATATAATAAAACAGAATTTTATAATGAAAACAACGATGACAAAGAGTAGTAACTTAAGATATCCATAACCAGGGAAAAAATGCCGTGACTGAAAGCATTTTTATGGCGCTGCTTAAGGGAATTCACCTTTCGAGTTGGCATTGGGAAGACATAGGGTCCGAAAAATGTTCCGGTGAAGAGCCGTTATTTTTATGAAGTGAGTGCGAAGTTTTTTTGCTTGTGCACTAATAAGGGTGGTACCGCGATACATAAACCT
>NZ_JBFUIB010000535.1:0-2379 GCF_056402095.1 Peribacillus sp. P4_C12 | reverse complement strand
ACATTAGCGGAAGCTATTGGGGAAGCAGCCCTGGCTGTGTATGGTAAAGAAATACATGCCTAGATAAAAATTCTAGTGGAAACTGAAAATATGTGTTGTGATTGCAAAATTCATTGTAATTCTTTCGCCCATCCTCACAGTATTTCAAGAATGATAGGATTCGTTATTGCAGTTACAGGGATTGTTCAATCATCGATAGTAGTATATTCAGTTTTGAATCCGCAGCTTTTTAGTGCTTTAATTACAATTCAATAGGATGGTGAAAGAACCTTGATTAAAGAAGTGAATGTTAACCGGGCTAAATTATTAATATCTTGCCCAGAGAAGCCAGGTATTATCTCGGTTGTATCTAATCTTTTATTAGAAAACAATGCAAATGTTGTTCATTTTGATCAACATACGACGGATCCACAAACAGGTATGTTTTTTATGAGGATCGAATTTGATTTAAATGACTTTGATGTTTCCTATGCAAAACTTGAGGAAGACTTACATATGCTGGCTCAGGCTTATTCAATGGATTGGAGCTTAAGCGGTAATAAGAAAAGAAAACGAATGGCCATCTTTGTATCTAAAATGGATCACTGTCTAATGGAGCTTATATGGCGTTGGAAATCGAATGAACTTCTAGTGGAAATCCCAATGGTAATCAGTAATCATCCTGATTTAAAAGAAGTAGTAGAGAGTTATGGTATCTCTTATTATCATATCCCTATAACTCATGAAACAAAACAACAAGCCGAACAGAAAGCGCTAGAACTACTGAAAGGGAAAGTAGACTCTATTGCCTTGGCCAGATATATGCAAATCCTTTCCCCTAAATTTATTTCCGAGTTTCCCAATCAAATTATTAATATTCATCATTCTTTCTTACCGGCATTTGTCGGAGCAAACCCTTATGCCAGGGCCTATAACCGTGGTGTTAAGTTAATTGGAGCAACTGCCCATTATGTTACGAATGATCTTGATGAAGGACCCATTATTCAGCAAGATGTAAAGCGGGTTAATCATAGACATACAATAGAAGAATTAAAGGTTGCCGGAAGTCATGTTGAAAGACAAGTTTTTGCCGAAGCTGTTTCCTGGCATATTGAAGATAAAGTTATTGTTCATGGTAATAAAACAATCGTGTTTGATTAAGTTCAACATTAACACGTTGCAAAGATAGGAGATAGACAAAAAATTTAAAGATAATTGAGTAACTTATTTAATTTTTTCAATATTTCAAAAATAAATTTTTACTGATACTATTAGAACAGACAGAATACTCGACTTGGAAGTATTTTGTTCTATCACAAATGGGATGTCAGTACTAGTTTGTGCCTCCCATGACTAGCTATTCCCTATATCAATACCAACATGTCCACCTCTTTTTAAGTATTAAAGAATACTATATGTCTGGCAGTACTCCTCTAAGAGATACCGGTTTTTCAGTCGTGTCATCTCTTGGCGATGAACCACGTTTTGGATTACGTGAAAAAACTTATTGGGCAGGGAGCATTCCTGTAGAACGCTAGATTTTAACTTCGAAAAAGAGCCCAAAAGTGCGATAAGTATACATAATCACAACACTCATCATAAGGTGGAAGCTCTACTATGAAGTATAAAATGCAACAAAAATAAAATCAGCTATTGAACGAATTTCGAATCGTCATCTCGTTGTCGGTGTGGATATTCCACAACTATAAAAAGTGGCACGGGCTGTAAATTTTCGTGGAATCGTCGTTGGTGATTCTCTTACTTTTGAAAATAGCCAAAGGGTATTCACTAGATTACTAGAATGGATGAAAAAACTACAAGATTCAAACAACTTATAATTAATTTCAGGGGTTATGAAATCCTGCGAGTAAGTGAGCATTCGAGAGATATAGCTGTCATACTGAGGGAGTTTGAAAAAGGATGTTGAAGGATTTTTTTGAAGACTTGGGAATAGAAATAGAAAGTCTATTTGATATATGCATAATCACATTGATTGTTTTTGTTTTTTTAAAAAGAAAAGGATGGATTAATTAAAGGGGGTTTGAATAGGTAATGTAGTTAAAGAAGACATATATAGTGGACATACCCCGTCAAGTAGGCAGCATCTAAAAAAGTTTAGGAAGCCATCGAGTTTCGATATTCAATCGAAGCTCGATTGTTGAGCCTAATTTCATGGGAATTTTCAAATTTGATCTACTTTATTCTCACAGTGGACTAGAGGGAAGCCATGTTACGCTCATGTCTTTAAGACCAAGAGAACATAAAGGCTTTATAAAAGGGTTCGAGATTCATTGAGCATTTAAGCTAATTTGCTCTTTACCAAAGGTTGTTTTTTTATAACATTGGAAAAATATAAAGATGGAGATATGCAGCAAATCCATGCTGGTCTTTGGAATACAA
>NZ_JBFUIB010000534.1:0-2385 GCF_056402095.1 Peribacillus sp. P4_C12 | reverse complement strand
CTTCAATGGGTGAAATTGGGGGGATGGATGGCGCTCAATTTATAGTTATTTTATTAGGAGCAATTGCTGGTTTAATTGTTATTCGGTTTGCAGCAGGTTACTTCGTTAAGATATTGACAGAACGCCCTAGTCTTGAAACTGCAGCAATGTTACTCGTTGGTTGGGTTGGGGTTAAGTTATTAATGCATACTCTTGCGCATCCGGCCTTGCACATTATTCCTCACGAGTTTGTTGAAGGACCTATTTGGAATACAATCTTTTGGTCAGTAATGCTGCTTATTGCATTAGGTGGATGGTTTTTATCTAAAGGAAAAACAGAAAAACAGTGAAGTAAAATAAATATATTTGTCCGTAAAAAAATAACGATTTTTAAATTGTCAAACGATCATTCCGTTTACTAATTTTGAGTTATTTGATAATTAAACGAAAAGTTTTGTTCAAATAAGGGGTGCTTTATTTTAAAAAGGGAGGTTGCTGCGGCAACCTTTTTTTCTTACATACTAAAGGGGGAGGTGAGTGGTGGAAGGAAAAGTTCTTCTAGAAGTTGCATATCTTCTTTCTAAGCTCTAAAGAAGAAATTGATGATGAAGAATAACAGAAATTCTTATTAAGCAAACAGGGCTATTGGTGAAGGAGGACTTATAAAAAAGCCGATTCCTTAGTGTTTTAGGGAATTACTTTTCATTTGGGAATATCAAAGACACCATTGATCAAAATGGAAGATAGAATGAAATATGAGAGAAATCATAATAGAACTATACTTTTGAGGAACAATAAATTGAAAAGATATAAAAAGGATACAAAGCGAGGAGTTTTATGAAAAAGTTAGCAATGTTTTTCCTATGTCTTCTTATCTTAATTTTCCCATCACAAGTTATTGCTCAACGAAAAGTACCTATTTTAATTTATCATTCGATTGAAGAGTTTAATGGACACGGTTCTATGGAGTTATATGTAACCCCAAAGAATTTCGAAAAACAAATGATTTATTTACGAGACCACGGCTACACATTATTAACTTTTGATCGGTGGCAAGACATTAATAAAGTAAACAAACCCATTTTCATTACCTTTGATGACGGATACAAAAACAACCTGAATGCATTTGCTATCTTTCAAAAATTGGAAAACGAACGTTTTAAACCATCTGGTACCATGTTTGTTATCTCTGACTTTATTGGTCGCTCAAACCGATTATCGAAATCGGATTTAAAAACGATGGCTGATTCGGGTATGATCTCAATTCAGTCTCATACTGCTACACATCCTGACTTGACGAAAATAAAAAATTATGAATATGAACTGAAAGGGTCCAAAGATAAAATTCAAAAAATAACGGGCAAACCAGTTTATGCTCTTGCGTATCCATACGGGAATTTCAATGACAAAGTCGTAGCAGAAACGAAGAAATACTATTTGTTTGGGCTTACGACAACTCCTGAACCATTTTCTGAGAAGGGCATTAAAGACGAACTCTATCTTTTACCACGAATCTATATCAAATATTCAACTAGCCTTGACGACTTTGCAAAGATTGTTGACAGAGAATGAAGGCGGTTCCTATTCAAAGTAATCGCTTTTTCAATTGGACCTAAGGGAAAAGTAATAGTGCTTATAAGCTATTGGGTCAGAAACAAGGAAAATTTCAAATAAAAAAGGAGGATGAAATTAACCTCATTCTTCAACTTCAATTGGGCGCCTTTTTGAAAAAATAACATTAAACGGAGTTCATAAAAATGGATAGGAATGATGGATATGGATACTGAAATACCTCATTTTTCATGTTCCCAATCAGATAAGATTGAACCCTCTGGTTGTTAAATCAGCGATAAATCATCCTTTTCATAGTTTTTTTTATCTTTATTGAATATTGGATTATTTTTTACGCAAAATACCCTTGTCATTACTTCATGCTGTCAATCTATATGAGATGACAAATGTAACCAAGTTTCCCTGTTTTAATAAAATGGTCAAGATAAAAATAATTCGAAATAAGGAGTGAATTCTATGGATAGCAAGGAATCAAAAAAGGATTCTTTAGATATAGCTGGAAGAATTTATGACGTCAGTGATTATAAACGAAAGGATACATTGTCCTCTGGGCTTGCTAAAACCCACGAGCAAGTATCGGATACTTATACGGAAGGTGAAATGCAATCTGTAGTTGATGATGTAGACGGAAAGAATATAGAGATAAAAGGGGAAGAGGCTGAAGAAGAAAGCCAATAAAATAATTAAGGAGAAATTACCAGGGCATTGCATGAGCTTTCAAGAGTGAACTTTGCAGCTACTTGTTTTTCTCTTAGGCTAAAACTATCCAGGTATTGGGTACCGACTCAATTGCCTGGATAGTGAAGAATATCTCCTTTTTATCCCCTAGTCTGT
>NZ_JBFUIB010000533.1:0-2388 GCF_056402095.1 Peribacillus sp. P4_C12 | reverse complement strand
GGATCACCACTTCTGCTGCCGGCTCATCATACATGTATGTTCCGGCCGGTCAATGCCGTCAATTTTCAAATCACGATTGATCATTTAACCCTGCTTCAGGAAGATGTAAAATCGATTCAATGCCGTGTTGCTGATGAAAAGATTCGTTTCGCTAGATTCCGCCCATTTCCATTCTGGAAAAGAGTTCATGATTCATTTATTGCTAACTAAGGAGCTCAGATCACTACATGTCAAATCAAAACTTTTCTTTAACTTGGTCGGTTTCTGAAGAGGATTCTGGCTCTTTACTGCGGGAATTTCTCAGCAAATACGATATCTCAAAACGAGCATTAACGGATATTAAGTTTAAAGGTGGTTTAATCAAGGTGAACGGCTTAGAAGTGACAGTGAGGGAGCGAATTAAAACTGGTGACAGCGTCACAGTCATATTTCCTCCGGAACAGGCAAGTGAGGGCCTTCTGCCGGAACCCATCCCACTTCTTGTCAGGTACGAAGATGAATTTGTATTGGTAGTTGTCAAGCCTCCTTCTATGAACACCATTCCATCTCGTGAGCATCCCAATGGCAGTCTTGCGAATGGGTTGGCAGGGTATTATAAGAAGATGGGAATCCATGCAACGATTCATATTGTTACAAGACTTGACCGTGATACCTCGGGTTTGGTTTTAATTGCCAAACATCGACATATCCATCATCTTTTAAGTGAGCAACAAAAATCTGGACAAGTTAAACGGCGATACCAAGCAATTGCTGAAGGACTTGTTAACGGACCGAAAGGAATGATAGAGGCGCCAATCGGACGGAAATCGACCAGCATTATTGAAAGGGAAGTTCGGGAGGATGGTCGCTATGCCTGTACTCTTTTTGAGGTATTAGCCCAAACTGAAACCTATACATTTCTTAATTTGGAGCTCCTAACTGGGAGGACACACCAAATCAGGGTCCATATGGCTCATATTGGACACCCGCTTGCTGGGGATGATTTATATGGAGGACACAGGGAAATGATCGCCCGTCAGGCCCTGCATTGTTTCGAATTAAAATTTCTTCATCCTTTTACCAAGAAGGTGATGTTGTTTCAAGAAAAATTACCGCAGGATATGATACATTTGCTTGATGGGAATTAATGGTTGAGAGGTCATTGCATTTGTAATGAAGGTAAAGCGTCAAAAATAAGAATATAATTTAAATCTGTCGTCACAAAAGAACTCACCAAAATGGCGAGTTTTTTTTGGTTAATCAAAAGAAGTCCTGAACTTCTCTGCTATATAAGGCATTGTTGAAGGCACATCTTGAAGATCCATTTCAGGATAACGGACAGCAGTTAGTTTTCCACCGAAGACACAGCCGGTATCAATGTTGTATGTATGATTGACTTGTCTTGCCTCCGGAACCGGTGTATGCCCATACACAATCCAGGCTTTCCCTTTGTAGGACTGGGCCCAGTCCTTTCTGACCGGCGAGCCGTCTGGATGCTTGGTGCCATTGATATCTCCGTAAAGGACAAAAGTTTTTACTTTACTTCCATATTGACCGATATAATCGGCGCGAATACCAGCATGCGCAATAATTAAACGGCCCTCATCGATGAGCTGATAGAGTGGGGATCGTTCATACAAATCGATGAATTTTTTTCGGATTTTCTTCTGCTCCCGAACGTTTAAGGATTGATATTCAGCTACTGTAGTTTCTAAACCATGAGATACTTGCACTTTATTGCCTGAAAAGTAACGATACAGTTTATTGCAATGATTACCTGGAGCATATAGCGCAATATTTTGGTTAATGACTAATTCATAGACCACTTCAATTACACGGAGAGAATTTGGGCCGCGATCGGTTAAATCCCCTACAAAGCCAAGAATTCTTCCCGAGGGATGAACAGGTATGCCTCTTTCCCAGGTATATCCCATTTTTTCTGTCAGCTGCCTAAATTCGGTGAAACATCCATGGATGTCCCCAATGATATCGATGTTCATTTGTCACACCCTTTGTTTGTTTTGTATATGTTTATGGTATTAGTATAGTATTATTTAAAAAAATAAAATATAAACGAGGAAATTAAAAAATAAGTTTATTGGAGGTGTTTAGTTATGGAAGAGTTGAGGGAACTGGAAAGAAATCAAATGAATAATGAACTATTGCTTGACGCACTTAAAACAGAAAACCTAGATCAGTTCCGCACGGAGTTCCTAGAAATGCATCCATACGATCAGGCTCAATTTTATACAAGCTTGTCGGATGAATTTAGGTCAGTTGTGTACAAATATTTATCTCCGGAAGAAATGGCTGGTCTATTTGAAAACATTGAAATAGATGAAGATGATTACGAAAGCCTCCTAGCTGAAATGAATCCTTCTTACGTAGCTGATATGCTATCCCATATGT
>NZ_JBFUIB010000532.1:0-2398 GCF_056402095.1 Peribacillus sp. P4_C12 | reverse complement strand
GTTACCTTATGAAAAGCAAGTAAAGAAATAAGTTCGTGAGCGTAATAATTTCGTATATTTGGTGGACGTGGACGTGCATAATCAATTAGATCAGTAACAATTGCATTTAACCGGTTTACTTCAGTTGGCAAGTGTTCCATAAGAACTTGGCGAAATTGAGGATTTTCATATTTACTCGGAAGCAGATCAATGAAAGTTTTAATAGATGTTAAGGGATTCCGAATTTCATGTGCAACACCTGCGACTAGTTGACCAAGTGCATGCAACTTTTCTTGRGTGACCAATTTTTTCTCTAATAGTTTCTTTTCCGTCTCATCATTCATGGAAAGTAAGAATCCTGTTTGTATTTCTTCAGAACTATACATTTTATGTACCGTATACGAGATTACTTTGCGTTCACTCTCCTCATTTAATACCAAAACTTGAAAATAATTTGTCCCATTTTTCTCTTCATGTTCTTGATAGGAACTATTAAATAACCTTATTAGAGTTGGATAATTCCTAAGATTCAAAATATTTTCCGCGGAGATGTTAAGAATGTCCGATGCTTTTGCATTACAGCTAGTTATTACAAAATCAAGGTCGAATGTAATGATCCCTGTATTTATATTGTTTAAAATTTGATCTTTAAATGCTTTACTATTAGCAATATTTTGCCGTTGCATCTGTAAATCCTTATTTAAAAGGTGTAGACTCTTTGTTTGGGCATGGACTGATTTCTTAAGTTTTTGATTCCATATGTAAATAATTAAAAGGATCAGAGCTACTGCGGCTAAGATTACGATTAACCAAAAGATAAATTGCTCCAACCTGGCAATTTTTTGATTGGATTGAGGCATGACCCATTTATCAATTATCTCGTTTAAATTTCGATTTGCTTTAAGTTCAGTGAGTGTATTGTCCATCATGAAAAGCAACGTTTGATTCCCTTTTTTAACTGCAATCGTATAATCTGCTGGTTCAATAACTTCATCAAGTATGATGTAATGATTTTCTTGTCTGAACTTTTTTAAATAATAGTCTGCAGTCCATTTGTTTCCGATAAATACATCTGCCCGTTTGTTCAATAATGTTAGAATACCCGAGTATTGATTAGAAACAGTAGTTAGGTTTGTATTTCTCATGTTCAAAAATGTGCTGATTACTGGCGTGTTATTATCAAGTACAACATGTGAATTACGTAAATCTGTGAGAGTATGAATATCATTTTGCTTGGCGTTTGGGATAATTATTGATTGAGACATTGTGAAATATGATTGGGTAAAGTCAAATTGATTATCTTTTTCGGTACTATATGTACTACCAACAATCGCATCAATAGATCCATCCTTTAAAGCCTTTTCCGCATCTTGCATACCCATAGGAATATATTCAAAATCAAGCCCATTATAATCCGCTATTTTCTCCATTATATCAATGTTAATACCAGTCAGCTCTCCATCCTTATTTTTAAATGAAAAAGGTGGAAGAGCCCATTCTCCTGCAATTTTATACGTTTTTTGTTCGGCAAAAATATCAGGGGACCATATTGTTTGAAAAAAGAGAGTGAAACAACATATACCTAATATTTTATACAATTGTTTTATAATTAAGAGCCCTCCTTAAAGTTGAAATTCTTAATTCCATGTAGTCATACTCTCGTTAAAAAACGCCATGATATTAATACTTCTCCAATAAGAACATGATACCTTTAATATCAAACATATTATTAGTGAAATCTGACACAGTTTTACATGTTGCAACAAATTATGTGCCGCTATTCTACAATAAATAAATCAACTTATTGTAGTAGGTAGCCACGCTGCCACCATTGCATCAGCACGTTTGCAAAATCTGTATATAGGTAAATCGAGATTAATGTCAAAAGCCTAATTACTATATAATTAAGTACCACATATTCACACTGAATACAGAAAGCTAAGCAACTAAAGTAAGAATAGCCCCTCTCACATTGAGAAGGGCTATTCAAACAATTCATATAATTTTCATTCACTTTTAGAAATAGCATCTGATTCTATTTAGTTTAGTTTAGAAAAGATTAACCTAGCAGGTGCCGATTTTAGAGAATTCCAACAGAAAAAAATAGTCCGCATAGGCAATTGTATACTCCTAAAAAGTAAACTCTTCCTCGTATAAAATTAATGTAATTTTGGCAAATTGAGATTAATTAAATTGATAAATGTCAATAATATTTAGAAAAGGAGTGAATAAAATGTCGATACAACAAACTAGGCCAATTAAACACCAAGTAGTCTCTGAAACAGAGAAGACCTTAAGGATGTTAGTGAAGAATGAAAATATGTCTCCAGAATTACAAGATTGCTATAAATTAGTGATTGGACACTTAAAACATATAATGGGCCATAAATATAACGGAAAGTAATGTTTGGTCATACTC
>NZ_JBFUIB010000531.1:0-2401 GCF_056402095.1 Peribacillus sp. P4_C12 | reverse complement strand
GAGTGTGAAAGAGGCTTTTATAGCGACATGCGAATTGGCAAAGGCAAAATATGATTTGAATGTTGACGAGTTTGAGGAAGCGGTACGGAAAGAAGCACGTGAGCTTTATTCTTCTTATGATACATATGAATTTACGCAAATGATCGGTATCAACCCATTTGAAGGACTTTGGGGTAATTTTCGAGATGATCATGATGAATTCCGTAAGATGGCCGAGATTGTACCGGCTTATCGGAAAGAGGCATGGACAAGAGGCTTGAAGGCATTAGGGATTGATGACCCGGCATTTGGTCTTGAGCTAGCAGAGCGATTCCCTGCTGAGAGACGGAAAAAACCATTTATTTATGAAGAAACATTCCAGGTGTTAGATGAGTTAAAAGGGAAGTACAAATTGTTATTGCTGACGAATGGTTCACCTGAGCTTCAAAATACGAAGCTTGAAATCACGCCTGAGTTAGTTCCTTATTTCGATCAAATCGTTATTTCCGGCGCGTTTGGACGTGGGAAACCGGATGCTTCTATTTTCGAGCATGCATTAGAAATCATGGAGCTTGATAAGGATGAAGTATTAATGGTCGGCGACAATTTAATGACGGATATCCTTGGTGCATCACGTGCAGGCATTAAATCGGTTTGGATAAACCGTCATGATAAGGAACGGAATGAAGTCATCCCTAATTATGAAATCACGCATTTAGAGGAGCTTTTTCCTATCCTTGAGAGTCTAAAAAAATAACGGATAAATCCCCTTCAAGTAGTAAGTTCAAAAAAACTTAACTTGGAGGGGATTTTATTTAATTCAAAACATGGCATTAAAATAATAGGTCTTTGAATTTATTTACAAACCAAAATGGATGGTATATAGTTACCTTGTAATAATTAATATTATTCAGACTAGGGGTGTCCAATAAAAGTTGGGCTGAGAGAGAAGCGCGTTAAAGCTTCTTAACCCTCAGGACCTGATCTGGTTCATACCAGCGTGGGGAAGTTAGAATCTACTATTCAATGACATGTAATTTGGTCATTTCTGTAGTCATACTAACTTTAGCCGGGTCTTAAATATGAGACCTGGCTTTTTCGTGCGAAAATGGATTGGATTTTGTCCTTTTTAATCTAACTTAAAAAGGAGAAATGAAATCATGAGTAATTCAGTAAATGACATGAACGTTTCAATTATGTCCAATTTTGCAGGAAGTAAAAAAGTTTATGTAGAGGGGTCTAGACCTGATATAAAAGTTCCTATGCGTGAAATTAAACTAAGTCCCACAACAGGAGCATTTGGTGAAGAGGAAAATTTACCTCTACGCGTATATGATACTAGCGGTTTCTATACGGATTCTGAGTATTCTATTGATATTCGTAAAGGTCTTGACCCTATTAGACGCAACTGGGTTCTTGAACGGGAAGACGTTGAAGAGTATGTGGGGCGTGAAATAAAACCCGAAGATAATGGGTATAAAAAAGTTGAGTCTCATTCCAAAGCAGAAGTTTTTCCGGGATTGATACGAAATCCTTTGCGTGCAAAGAAGGGGAGAAACATAACCCAACTCCATTATGCTCGTAAAGGTATCGTTACCCCAGAAATGGAGTTTATTTCGATTAGAGAAAGTGTTTCCGCTGAGTTTGTACGAGATGAAGTAGCTAGCGGGCGGGCCATTATACCGGCTAATATTAACCATCCTGAAAGTGAGCCGATGATCATCGGACGTAATTTTCATGTGAAAATAAATGCGAATATTGGGAATTCAGCGGTTAGTTCATCCATCGAGAATGAAGTAGAAAAAATGACTTGGGCCACTCGCTGGGGAGCCGATAACATCATGGATCTCTCTACCGGAAAAAATATACACACAACCCGTGAATGGATTATTAGAAATTCGCCTGTACCTGTTGGAACAGTACCGATTTATCAAGCGCTTGAAAAAGTAGATGGAGTCGCTGAAAATTTAACATGGGAGGTTTTTCGGGATACTTTAATTGAGCAGGCTGAGCAAGGTGTTGATTACTTTACCATACATGCTGGTGTGCTTCTGCGATATATCCCATTAACAGCAAAGCGGATGACGGGAATTGTTTCCCGTGGGGGCTCTATTATGGCTCAATGGTGTCTGGCTCATCATGAAGAAAGCTTCCTCTATACTCATTTTGAAGAAATCTGTGAAATCATGAAAGCATATGATGTATCTTTCTCATTAGGAGATGGACTTCGTCCGGGATCTATTGCAGATGCAAACGATGAGGCGCAATTTGCGGAATTGGAAACACTGGGTGAATTAACAAAGATTGCATGGAAACATGATGTACAAGTTATGGTTGAGGGACCTGGTCACGTTCCAATGCATTTGATTAAAGAAAATATGGATAAGCAATTGGAAGTCTGTCAAGAAGCCCCATTCTATAC
>NZ_JBFUIB010000530.1:0-2403 GCF_056402095.1 Peribacillus sp. P4_C12 | reverse complement strand
GTATTTGCACCATATGCCTGGTTGGAACCTATTAAAGAATCTGCAACAGGAAGCGTACTGGAATATGCTGGTGATGCACGTGAATTTACACCTTACGCTGTAAACACAATGCGGTCAAGATTAGAGCAAGAAGTGATTATTGATTTTTATAAAAAAGAAATTCTCACATATACAAATGCTTGTATCGTAACTGTAAAAGTTACAAATCCAGATGGTTCTATTGATTATAAAAAAGGAAAAACAAGTACAGAAAATATTGTATGTACTAATGTTGTGTGGGGCACTGATGAAGTTTCTTTTGAAATGAGGGCAAGTGCAAGCAACCCTTTAAATGCAGCAGCACCTGCGGCTGATTATTTATTAACTATACATGTTAACAAGAGTGGTGTTGCACAAATTGAAGGTGCACATGATGGGTTCCCCTGCTATGAATTTTATAAACAAACAGATTTTGGTCCATTTGAATTAATATATACACATGATTTCAGAAAAACTGGTGACACTCCAGCAGCGCTAGCTGGGGAAATGGAATACAGTTTTAAAACGACAATCTAGATATAAATACTAAGTAGAAGTTTACAAGCAGCAAATATTAAAGGAAAAGCAATAATTTATACGAAAGAATTGCGATCTGCTTTGCTCAATGACTCAATATTATTATCCATAAAATTAAAAATCAAAGAGGTATGTCTTATGACTAATATCGTTAAAGTTAGAGCAAGTGTATTTATTCCAATGTCTTGGACTGAACCTAAGAAGGATATTAAAACAGGAAACGTGATTCAATTCGAAGGTGACTCACGTGAATTTACACCTAATGCTGTAAACGCTATGCGTTCTAGAATAGAACAAGAAGTGGTTGTAGATTTTTATAAAAAAGAAATTTTCACACATGTGAATACTGGCATAACAACGGAAAGAATCACAACTTCAAATGGTTCCGTTAATAAAAGATCCGGGCAAGCTAGTACAAAAGATATTTTGTGCACTGATATTGTATGGAGTTCTGATGACGTCAGGTTTCAAATGAGTGCAAGTGCTAGCAACCCATTAAATGTATATGCACCTCCCGTTGATTATCTATTAACTGTACATGTCAAAAAAGATGGAACTATCGATATTCAAGGTGCACATGACGGATTCCCTTGTTATGAATTTTATAAGCAAGTAAATTTTGATCCGTTTGAAGAAATTCATACACACGATTTCAGGGAAACTGGTGATACAGCCGAGGCTCTAGGCGGAGATATGGAATATAGTTTTAAAAAGATATTATAAAGGAAAATAATACGCTAATCACAACTTAAGAGAAGCAAAAGGAGAATAAGAGAATGACAACAATTCTATTTTTAAAAGCAAACAATCGACCAGCAGACCAATCAGTAAGTGTGAAATTATATGACGCTTTTTTAGCGAGCTATAAAGAATCACATCCAAATGATACCGTGGTAGAGCTTGATTTGTATAATGAAGAATTGCCATATGTAGGCGTTGATATGATTAACGGTACATTTAAAGCTAGTAGAGGACTTGATTTAACAGAGGAGGAAGCAAAAGCAGTAGCTGTTGCTGATAAATATYTAGATCAATTCTTAGCAGCTGATAAAGTTGTATTTGGTTTCCCATTATGGAATTTAACAATYCCAGCTGTCCTACACACATATATTGATTACTTAAATCGTGCGGGCAAAACATTTAAATATACGCCAGAGGGTCCAGTAGGTCTTATTGGAAATAAGAAAATTGCATTACTAAATGCAAGTGGGGGTGTGTATTCTACGGGACCGGCAGCTGAAATAGAAATGGCAGTTAAATATGTAGCAAGTATGATGGGCTTTTTCGGTGTAAAAGATATAGAGAAAATAGTGATTGAAGGTCACAATCAACTCCCAGATAAAGCAGAAGGAATTATTGCCGCAGGGCTTGAAAAAGCTGATAAATTAGCAAGTACGTTCTAAATAACTAAACACTTATCGTTAAATATAGCAGTACCAACACTTTTATAGTGGTGGTACTGTTTTTTATTTGCTTATCTCGCTATATTTGAGAAGTAATAGCCCTATTGAGATGTTTTAATATCCTTCTTCAACTCCCTCAGTATGATAGCTATAGCTCTCGAATGCTCACTTATTCGCAGGATTTCATAACCCTTGAAAATATATTAAAGTTTAAAAGCAATAAGCTCACATCATTTTGGCTTCGTGGAGGCATAGTTAAATAAAGGAGTCATAACGAAATTCCATATTATACCATATAATGCACATTTTCTCCACGCCGCCCCTGGAGGCTTTCCCTCCCATGTCTCAACGGGTCATAAAATATGCCCTCTCATTCCTTCGTCATGCCTATCCAAGGGGTGGAGGCCAGTTTTGCTAACCTAATGGGTCGGTGCCCTTTTGTTGA
>NZ_JBFUIB010000529.1:0-2404 GCF_056402095.1 Peribacillus sp. P4_C12 | reverse complement strand
TTTAATTACTAATAATGGGGTGGATATCATGTCAATTATAAAGACTTCGGAGAGCTTATCCGAGGAACAGAAAAAGGAAAATGAATCATTTGATTTATTTCTTTCAACACAAACGGTCATCAAAGAGGCGCTGAATAAACTAGGTTACTCAAATGAATTATTTGAATTATTAAAAGAGCCTCTTCGAATGCTGACAGTTCGTATACCTGTCAAAATGGACGATGGTTCTGTTAAAACCGCACAGGTTTATAAAGTGGATATGCGTTTAGCCGCCTATATGGTTGGAATTAAAAAGTCGGCTGAAGCTTCGTCTTTCCGTGGCTGGGTATAAAATGTAAAAATCTCTATTTAAATAGGAAAATAAGGGGTTTAAAATAAAATCTTCTAAGGGGAGAGAATTTTTATGTGGATAATCACTGTCCATGCGAAGAACAGTATAAAAATGTTTGAGTATGACACTGAAAAGGAAGCACGGGCAAAATTTGAGAGAATACAAGGGTGTAAAATCCTTAGTGAAGTCATTTATTTCAATGATTATTGTTTAGCTTAATCATGATAGCTTCGGTTCCATAGGTGATTTGGTAGAAGACTCTTTTATAGAAAATTGAGGAGAATGAGGATAGTTGCAAGTATTTGCAAAATGATGAATTCTATAATACTTGAGTTACATTAGTTTGGCACAAAAGAGATAATACTAGCGAAATTTTCGTAATAAGTGTTTATATTTRTAAATGTTTTGTGTTTTTTTAATAAAAATACAATAGAAATATAATATCATAATATAAATAATAAGATAATCATTAATTTATAATATTTTTTGTGAGATTTTCATAATAAAATTAAGTTCATAGCTAGGAGGTAAAAGTATATCAAAGCGATAACAAATGGTGAAATAATGAATGTACAGTACAGCATGCTGGAGTTGGCAATTTGTATATTGATTATTCATTTTGAATTAGTTGTTGCGAAGGCCCGAAAATTTAGTAATTTTGTTGGAATATGTCCTAACTGATATTTCATTGTAAAGTATTTTTTTAAGTTGATATATCTGAAAAATCTAAAAATGGAGGGGATTCTTTGAGCGAACAAAAATTCACGATTGACGATGTACCATTTAAAAAGTTTCATTTTCGTATTGCTGGCCTTACTTTTGGATCAAGCTTCTGTGATGGTTATTCACTTGGAATCATCGCGATGGCTCTGACAGTACTTGGTCCTCAATTGGAGCTAAATGCAATGTGGACGGGATTGATCGGAAGTTCTGCATTAGTCGGTCTATTTGCGGGAGCTTTGGTACTTGGAAGGCTTTCTGATCGTATAGGCAGGCAGAAAATCTTTCTCGTAAACTTTTTACTTATCACGATCGCTACTATTTTACAATTTTTTGTTAGTAGTCCAGAAGAGCTTTTGATTTTACGGTTACTAATTGGTTTTGGACTTGGAGGAGATTACGCTGTCGGTACGACTTTACTCGCCGAGTTTTCACCAAAAAAGTATCGCTCCTCGCTCCTCGCGTCTATAAACGTAGTATGGACGCTTGGATATGTAGCATCAAACTTTGTGGGTCATTACTTGGGACAGGTTGGTTCAGACTCATGGCGTTGGATGCTTGTTAGTGCTGCTATTCCCGCTATTGTGGTTTTAATCTTACGAATAGGAACGCCTGAATCACCAAGATGGCTTGTCAGCATGGGGCGTGTCGAAGAAGCTCGCCAGATTGTAAAGAAACACCTTGGATCGAACGTTGAAATGGGTGAAACGACTACTGGTACTGAAAATCAAAAGACTCTAGGATTTCGTGGACTTTTCAGTGAAAAGCTTCGTAAGCGTTTGGCTTTTGGTGGAATATTCAAATTAACTCTTGTCATTCCGTACTTTGCAATCTACACTTTCCTACCGTCCATACTAAGTACAATGGGTTTTGAACAAAACTTTTTTGCCGATACAATGTTAAATCTATTCTTGCTTATTGGGGCAATTGTTGGTCTTTGGTTGCTTGCGAAATTTTCACGTAGAGGATTTACCATCGGGGCCTTTACTATCCTTACTGTTTCATTGTTTTCACTCAGCTTCTTACACAATGGTTCTCAATTCTTAATGTTGATAGCCTTCTTGATCTTTACTTTTTTCATGTCAGCAGCATCAAACCTTACATTAGTATACCCAGCAGAGCTTTTTCCAACTGAGATTCGTGGATCTGGAATAGGTATGGTAACAGCAATTAGTCGGATTGGTTCTGCAATTGGAACATTTCTGCTGCCTATTAGTCTAAATTCATTCGGATTGGGTACTTCAATGATTGGTATGGCTGTAGTTCTGCTAATCGGTTTGATTGTATCGATTGCCTGGGCACCTGAAACGAAGAATCTTTCCTTACATGAAGCAAGTGACCCTTTGCTTGAAG
>NZ_JBFUIB010000528.1:0-2405 GCF_056402095.1 Peribacillus sp. P4_C12 | reverse complement strand
GAATTATATAAAGTGATTTTTTATCGTAGAACATCGACTAAAAATATGATCAATGAGGTAGATGAGATAAAAACAAATGCAAAAAAAGTCGAAGAAGGTGGAATGCCATATGTCCCTATGCTTTTGTTTTCATCGAATGGTCAGGGAACGGGTTGGGATGGAAATACGTGGAATAGCATTCAAAAGGATTTTATCAGTAATGCCGATAACGGGAAGCTAATTAAATTAGATTGCTCCCATTATGTTCATAATATCGAAAATGAACGAATAGACAAAGAATCAGAAAAATTCATGGAAAGTTTAAAACTGCTAAAGACGAATTAAATCTTCATTTCAAAAAAATCATCGGGATTAAGATTCTCTTTTCGGAGAGATTCTTTCAATGTGAGTTTGGGTACAGATAAAGACTTCGGAAACGAAGATGAATATTTTGGTTGGCTTGAAAAGCATCTTGCTTTATACCGTGAAGGGTTTGTGTTGATGAAGGAAAACGGAACAACCATTGGTCAACTTGAACTTACAGTACGGAGATATGAAGGCAACAAAATTGGATATGTGAATTTATTCTATTTAATACAAAAAAAACGTGAAGGGGTTTAGGAAAAAGCTTGCACAAATATGCTTTGAACTTATTTAGAAGCTAAAGAGTCGATGAATATCACTTTCGTGTATCACCAATCACCAAGTAACAAACAAGCACTTAGAGATAATTGTAGCTTTATAATAATGTTTGATAATCGTAATAAACCTTCATAAATGAGCAGAAAGAAAGAGCATGTTTTGAAAAACGATTTGATCAAAGCATGCTCTTATATTATTTCATCTCTTTCTACTTTGCATTTCTTTATTGTACTTTTGTATAGACAAATCCCATGAGGTCTTTAACATGATGTGCATTTTCTTTAGATGTCAGCATTTCCAGCAATAGAAATGCCACATCAAAAGCGGTACCTGGATTTGAAGATGTAATAATATTGTCGTCAAGAACAATTCTCTCATTTTGTATGTTTGTGCAGAAATTCTTTAACTGCTCTTTTCTTTTACTCGTTGGATGATCGTAAGTTGTAGCTTTTCTATCTATGAGAATTCCACTTTTACCTAGTGCTAATGATGCAACACAAATACTAGCAATAGGTTTCTGTTTTGCGTGAAAATGCCGGATAACGTTTAAAAATGACTCATTGAATGCGTCTTCATAAAAGCCGGCCTCTTCAAATCCACCAGGAATAGCCAGTGCATCGAAATCATCTAATTGAATGTCATCAACTGTTTTTTCGGGTACGACGGTGAAATTCCATGTGCAAGTTAACTTGTCCCGAAGACCGACTGTCACAACCTCAGTCGAACCGTCCCCTTCCCATTTATTCCAACCAAGCACATCTGTAAATACGCTAGCCTCGACAGCTTCAAAGCCATTAGCTAATAACAATAATATTTTTTTCATCCTATATCTCCTCCAATGTCTTTATTATATGAGCATACAAAGTTATATTACATAAGTTCAAAAAGGATATTAGTTTATTTTCATTTAAATAATAAAGAATTTAGTATATTCTATTTAATAAAAAAAGGTGAGGGGAAATATGGATCAAATAGATAAAAAAATAGTGAGGGAATTGCAATCAAATGCCAAAATTTCCATGAAGGAATTAGCAGAAGTCGTTCATTTATCTTCTCCGGCAGTTACAGAGCGTGTTCGAAAGCTAGAAGAGCAGCAAATTATTGAAGGTTATCATGCACATGTCGCATTGAAAAAAATGGATCGACCAATGTGTGCTATTATATTGTTCGAGTCGAAGGAATGTAAAGCATTAGCGAACTTTTGTCATAACCATCCGGACGTACTAGAGTGTTATCGAGTAGCAGGAGAAATTAGCTATATTATCAAAATAGCAACACATTCTGTCGAGAGTTTAGAACAATTTATCGATGCGTCAATGCAATATGGTACACCTTCAACAAACATTGTGTTATCTTCCCATAAAAAAAAGATAATTGATCCTTTTTTAGCGGAAGAACAATAGTTTGAGCTATGTTGTCATGAGTAAAGAATATATTGAACAAAGCAATTATTTTTGATATGGACAGACGATTATTCAAACAAGTTTAATTAAAGAACTAGCATTGGAAAGGACAAATAAAAGGCCACTTATTCAAAATGTATCTATTATTCTAATGGAGATTTCATGTGAAGGATCCATTAAGATTGTTTTTCATTCACCTAGGATTTTGAGGACTAATATTTGAAAGTAATCCTATAAAGGGTGGTGGAATATTATTTGAAAAATCGAATGGTAATAATTATTTTTCCGAACAAGTAAAGAATCCTAATACTTCGTAAGCGTAAATCTTCAACTAAAGAGGGCTATACTTCAATAAGGGAGTTGCTTCAGCAGCTCTTTTTC
>NZ_JBFUIB010000527.1:0-2406 GCF_056402095.1 Peribacillus sp. P4_C12 | reverse complement strand
GTATGCATCAATCGGCTTTTTGCCTTCCCCAACTAGGTATGCTTCATCCGCCTTATATCGATGGTAAGATCCATAATCTTCTTTTGAATAGATTGCAACTGTACTAATATCTAATTCCGTACACGCCCGAAAAATCCGAATCGCTATTTCTCCACGATTTGCCGCAAGTACTTTTTCTATACGTTTCACCATTGCTACCACCCTAATCAATATGTATTTTTATTGAATATATAGAAAAAAAGCGTGATAAACTTCACAACTTTTTATTCACACGTTTATTTCTCCAACAAAGGAGACAGTCCTATTAAAATCGTTGTTCCTCAACATAATTATATTTCGATATATTTTTCAGTTATGCATTTATACGTTTCTGAAAAATAAATACACAAAAATAGAAACTTTGCCAATTAGTTAAAATACATTGAAATTATTATAATATACTATCAATTTGTTAACTTTGTATTTTTTCAACAATTAATATAACCATAATACTAAAATAAACTGAATACAATAAAAAAATAAAAAATTATGTATATTCGTATAAAAGCACAGGGATTTTCCGTCTTTTGACCCCTCAATATCTATAGTTCTAGAACTAAAGATTCAATACCTGATTGAAGATCATCTGACAATCTGCACAAGTTTACTCCATTTTTCTATTTATGAAAAAAGAGTTCATCAACTAAAATGCGAATTCGAATATGTGGAGATAGATTTTCCCGAAATTTTTTCTATTAACATTCCATACCCAATAAAAAAAGCTCATTTTGAGCTTCAATCGCACTAATTAGTATAACACTATTTAGTTATAGTATAACACTATTACCYAGTATTGTATATAAATAAAAAACTCAAACAATCATCGAGATTTGTTTGAGTTAGTATGTTTTGTATATTATTTTTTTAATGATGCTTCATGCAAAACTGACAATTGCTTTTCAAGAGTTTCCAAAAGGGACTTGCCCTCTGTATCCTCTACTAAGCCTAAACGTACGGCGAAATCAATTTCTCGTGATAGACCGAACATTTGTGTATCAAGTACCTCTTCGTATAAAGGACATTGAGGCATAGTGAGATTCTCCATTTGAACTTTTATCAGTTTTAGAATCTTGTCAGCATCTGCTTTTAATAAAGCATAAGCTTTTTCTCGATGATTGACAAGCATATCAGATGCCATGTTAAATCCCCCCGCTCAGAGCGATTATATCTTAACTTATCTTATCATTAAATTCTACCTTTTGTTGTATGAAAAAGCAAGGACATTGACAAACAAATTGAATAATCCAAACACTGAAATAACACAATCAGCCTCTATACTCATAAACCCGGCAGTAGATATAATCGCCATCCTAGAGAATGTGACATTTCTTATATAATTGATTATACTTATATAAGAATGTGAGCAACAGAAAGGAATGAGATATTTGGAACCCATCGTGTTTATTAATGGAAAAGTGAAATATCCAATTACTCTAGATCCTGGAGTGTGGATTTTTGATGACCGTAAAATTGAAATCGATACATACTTCAATGCTGAGAGAGTTCAAGTCAATGAATTAGAAGAGTATACAATTGCAGCGTCCAAGCATTGGCAAAAGGAAATTCAAGAGGGCGCTACCATGCCTCCTACATTAAAAACGGAACGAAAGTTTGAGAAGCAAAGATTGATGGAGGGAACTTTTGGTATTCCTTTTGAACCTTTTTTGAAAAACGCCGAACCTGAAACGGGTGTAACAGAAGTTATTGTTACAACTGATGAAAAAGAACTTACATTTCCATACGAAGTAGCGCTTGAATTTTTCCTTGGCTTTTCCAAGGATGGAAAGCCAATTAAAGTAACCGAGGGCGGACCTATGGAAATTTATTTTGGAGATGCCTCTAATATCAATAACCCAATTAAGAATGTACGATCTTTCACTGTTAAATAAAAGTACATGTACCATAGTTATAGAAGCCTGAATGCATTATTTAAAACGACAAGGGAAATTTCCCTTGCCGTTTTTTTATAAAAGTGTAGCAGCAAGCTGAGCTAAACCGGATCTTTCTCCTTTTATCAGTTTAACATGGCCAGCTATACGCTCGGTCTTGAATTTTTCTACAACGTAGGTCAAACCATTATTATATTCATCTAAATAAGGATGATCGATTTGCTCCGGATCCCCCATCAAAACAATTTTACTCCGCTCCCCTACTCTTGTTAATATGGTCTTCACCTCATGTTTCGTTAGATTCTGCGCTTCATCTATGATGATGAACTGATCCGGAATACTCCTGCCCCTGATATAGGTTAAAGCTTCTACTTCAATCGAACTCATGCCAGCTAGAATAGCGTCCAATTCCCCTGGTTTTTTCGTATTGAACAAATATTGCAGATTATCAAAAATAGGTTGCATCCAAGGTCTAAGC
>NZ_JBFUIB010000526.1:0-2410 GCF_056402095.1 Peribacillus sp. P4_C12 | reverse complement strand
ACTAAAAGCAATCCGGGATGGGATGTTCGCTTTTATGACCCCTGTTATAACATCGACAGACGGCCGCTGAGTGGCAATGATTAAATGGATGCCAGCAGCCCGTGCCATTTGAGCAAGGCGTGTGATGGCATCCTCCACATCATTTGAGRCGACCATCATCAAGTCAGCCAATTCATCCACAATAACTACGATATAAGGCAGGAGTGGCTGCTTGGCATCTTCCTCAATATTATACCGATTAATATAATCGTTATAACCTTCAATATTACGAGTACCAGAATGAGAAAATAGCTCATAGCGACGTTCCATTTCACTGACCACTTTTTGCAAAGCCTGAGCAGCTTTTTTGGGATTTGTCACAACTGGGGCCAGTAAATGGGGAATTCCATTATATACATTAAGCTCCACCATTTTAGGATCAATCATCATCATCTTCACTTCATGTGGTTTTGCCCGCATTAAGATACTCGTGATAATACCGTTAATACAAACGGATTTCCCACTGCCTGTCGCTCCCGCTACAAGTAAATGCGGCATTTTATTAAGCTCCGCCTTAACCGCTTCACCCGAAATATTCCGTCCTAAACCGATTTGAAGTTTCGCATCAGGCTTGTCAACTTCTTTCGCCTCTAAAACTTCCCGTAGTGACACCATCRCCACCTCGGAGTTAGGGACTTCTATTCCAATCGCCGATTTACCGGGAATTGGTGCTTCAATACGGATATCTTTCGCTGCTAGAGCCAAGGCCAGATCATCGGAAAGACTGACAATTTTACTGACCTTGACACCCRCATCCGGATGTACTTCATATTTGGTTACAGCTGGGCCTAAATGAACCTGTGTGACCCTTGCTTTAACTCCAAAGCTATGGAAAGTGCGTTCAAGCTTTGCCGCGTTTTCATGTATTAATTGATACTCCCCGCTTTGGTCTGTTTTTTTGGGCTGCAATAATAAAGAGAGTGGCGGTAAAAGATATTCTTTATTTTCTATTTCTGTAAAATTCATAGGCGGAACAGCATCATCTTGCTCCTCTGTACTTTCAACTGTAGGTGTCGCTTTAACCGGAAGTACTTCAGTTTCGTCGCCATAGGCTTTATCAGCAAAGCTTGAAATGATCCGTTCCGTTGCCATTTGCTGTGTTTCATCTTCCGTCTGAATAGCCTGAACTGTTTCTTCCACCGATTCTTTTTCACGTTTTTTCTTTTTAACTGGATTTTTTTTCTTTTCTTTTTTGTCATCATTCCATGTTTTCATATCGTCTCTGAAAGCAGACCATTGCTTTATAAAAAAGCCACCAAGACCCATGAAAAATTTACCAAGAGTTTCTCCTAACGTTTTGCCGGTCAATAACACGCCCCCTACAATGATAAAGAGGAATGAAACTATTTTTGATCCCGCTTCATCAAATAAGAAATGAGAAGCAGCAAATAAAATCGCACCGATCATTCCACCGCCAAGATCCTTGGTACTTGTCTTGCCGGTCACTTCCATCCAGAATAATTCCCATGTATTCGAAATGACGCTCGGCTTCGTAAATGGGCCTCCATCTGCAAGCATATTAAACAGAGTTACATGACTAAGTAACAGCATGCTAGCGACAAGGAAATACATTCCTATTAATTGTCGTTTCAGCAAGTAAGGGACTTCTCTTTTAATCATCAAATAGAATCCGGCAGCAATCGCTCCCAGTAAAAAGAGGATATACCATTCTCCCATAAAGAAGCGGATTAAAAAGACCGTCCCTTTTCCGACTGCCCCAAGCTTTGCAATTGCGATGACTGCCAACCCTATTAAAGTCAAGCCAATTAATTCATATTTCAGCGTAATTTTTAATTTCTCTGTACTTTTCTTTTTCCTGCGTTTCTTCTTTGCCATAACATCACCTGATTCTTCATGAAACTATTCTATCCATCCTATTCAACATCCTGTAGTGATTTCCCTTCACAAAACAAATGTTCGCTCACTAATTATACCAAATAAAAATGACCTTGTCCCTTGATACAGCTAAATTACAACTCATAATGACAATTCTTTCATATAATGAATAAAGCAGCCAAGCGGCTGCTAATTTTTTTCTTAGTATATCATAATTTACCTATATTAGCGTTTTTTCTAGCTTTTCAACTGTTCGAAAACATTGATGACGGCACCCGGCTGAATGTGAACATTCATATAATCTTCAGGGTTTGTGCTCACAATTCGATCGATACGAAACGTTCTCCCTCCGTCATGTTCAACCATCACATGAACCCCATTATATATCATTTCAATTAAATTCGCAGTCTTCTCATGATGATGAGGGAAAATGATTTCCTCAGGAACAATGGTGTAGAGTGTCATTGTAGAAGCCCCTCTTCCCCTGCTATTTTTGGCCTTCTCTCATCCATAAAGCTATTTAGTTTTCTCATGG
>NZ_JBFUIB010000525.1:0-2426 GCF_056402095.1 Peribacillus sp. P4_C12 | reverse complement strand
GAATGGATATGTTCAAAAAGATACTGGGGTTTCTGTTCAGTATGAATATCTATTTTCCATTCGTAAGTTCGAAATAACTCAAATAACGCATGGTACGCTTTCTCATAACGATCGGATGTATCATTTAAAAAAGGCAATACTGTATATACGACATCCCGGATCCAGACATAATTATAATCATTGGAAACACTCGCTGTATACGCTCCATTGGAAAGACGCATACGATCAAGAACCTCTAGTGCACCGTTTACATTCATTAGTTATACACCTCCGAAGCTATTTGCTTATTCTCATTGTTGACAGCCTTCCATATTCTAAACGTTTTGCCATTTATTTTAAATTAGAAGCGCTTTCAATTCTGTTATCAGAAACTACATTCTAGAAGTTCATTTAGATTAGTTTATGTACTAAAGGTCTCTTTTGATAATCAAGCTTTCAATGTTCTCTAAAAAGCGTTATATGCCTATTTGATAAGAAAAAAACTTTATATTTTTTGCTATTTATATATGAGCACAAAAAAACCAGTAATGATTACTCACTACTAGTAATATTGTCCTATCGCCATAATGTTTAGTCTTTATTTTGCCTATTTTAAAAGAAAAATCTCATTACCATCAAAGATAGTACTCCTATTAGAACAGTTACTAATAAACTTCTAGTAAAAATGGCAACTATAAACGTCGGTATAGCCGCAGCTAAATTCAGTGCATTTTCCTTAATTGAAAAGACCTGCTCTGATAAAAGAAGCTCTTGTGCAAGCAAAGCAGCCATGACGGCTACTGGTACATGCTTTAACCAATTGATTCCCCACTCAGGAATCTCCATTTTGCTAAGCAGCATTAATGGAACGACTCTGGGGATGAAGGTTACAATTGAAGTACCTAAGATAACAAGAAAGATATATCCTGTTATTTCCATCTTTCAATCACCATCCCTATCGCTGAAGCTAATATTGTTGCAACTATAACGCCTGTACTTCCAGGGAAGATAAAACTTATAGCAACCACAATTAAAATGGCACTTAAAGCGACTACAAGATCTATGAAAAACTTTTTTTTACTTAGAATCTGTAAAACTAATAGACCAATAAACATAGCAGGCAGGGCAAAGTCCAACCCGTATTTTTCTGGATTCGGAATCCACTGGCCAAAAAAACCCCCTGCCATGTTTGCAACAAACCAGTTTAAATAGGCTGCTAGATTCAGGCCTAACATCCATTTAAAATCAAGTTTTTTCTTTTTCTGCGCTTGGGTGACAGCCACTCCAAACGTTTCATCAGTTAATAAGGCTCCTGTTATCAGGTTTTGCCTCGAGGTTTGATGTCGGAAATAAGGTGCCAATGCTGCACTTAGTAAAAGATGACGACTGTTAACAAAAAATATCGTGAAAATAATGGCCGATACCGGATGGCTTGCAGCAATCATACCTGCCGCTATAAATTGGCCGGATCCTGCATATAGTAAAAGAGACATAAGTGCCACTTCAATCATGCTTAATCCTGACGTTTTTTCGACTACCCCTGCTGCAAACCCAATGCTTAAGTATCCCAATAATGTCGGTATACAATCCCTAACTCCCTGCCAAAAGCCTTCACCTTCTTTAACTTCGGAAAAAGTACTACTTTTCCATTCCGCACTATCCTGACTCACATAAAACTCCACCCTTGTTTTAATATGTAACATTAACTATATTTTAAATTGTCGATTAGTACTGGCAACTCACTATATATTTCAATAATTTCTTCAATTCTCATTCTTACTAAACCGCTTGATGATGGAGCAACAAATTCCTTCGTCACGATATCGTCTGAATTTTTTTGGAGTCCCCATGCAATTTTTCGTATTTGCCGATATTCCTGATAGACACCCTTACCAACGAAACAGACTAGTAAAGGTTTGTATTTTTCAATTTTTTTCTTTAATTGTTTCCTTCCTTCTACATACTCTTCTTTTGTGATTTCATCAGCACCTCTTGTAGGCCTAGAAACGATATTTGTAAAACCATAGCCTAAATCTAGTAACGAAGAATCTTCAGTTGGATGATATTTTCTAGGGGTCAGACCAGATTCGAAGAGAATTTTCCAAAAGCGATTGTTGGGATTCGCATAATGATGACCTGTCTGCCCTGAACGGATACTTGGATTAAAGCCAACAAACAAAATATCTAAATTTCCCTTCAAATGATCGGATATGCCTTCCATTGTATAACCCCTTTTCCAATCTCTTAGATATTATTGTACAAAACTGAAAAATATTTTCCTACCTTTTCCGACATTATTTTGCTAAATATGTAATAGGTAACTAGGAGTGTTGGTGCCACCCATATAGTCCAAGGTTTTCGGGCCATATAATGCCGAATCGACACGCACCAGACTTTACAGAAGGGTATTCGGCATTATATGGCCCGAAAACCTTGGACTATATGGG
>NZ_JBFUIB010000524.1:0-2430 GCF_056402095.1 Peribacillus sp. P4_C12 | reverse complement strand
ATATGGAATTGGGAGAACACTTGCAAAAGTTAAGAGAACAAAAGAACATGTCTAGAGAAGAACTAGCTCAAGAAATGAATGTATCTAGACAGGCAGTTTATAAGTGGGAGAACAATAAGGGATATCCTGATATTGAGAATCTTATAAAGTTAAGCGAACTTTATGAGATTACATTAGATGAACTGATTAAAAATGATCGTACATTTCAAAAAAAATAAGTATTGATGAGKATAAAAAAAAGGAAAATGATCTTACAGGTCCTGGCTTCTATATAGGTATTATATTCGTATGTTTTGGACTTTTTATTGACTTAGGCTCCTATTCTATCGGTATCACTATTTTAGGTTTTTTGACAATGGCGTTTTATGAAGACTTAAAAAAGATATTATGGAGTGTAAAGAAAGATTTTAACGAGCTGTAGAGTTTTAAACAAAAAGCTTTTATGAAGAATATTCGTAAAGGCTTTTTTGCTTCTGATAAAATCCATTATGGTAACTAAGTTTTTACATATAACTGTTTGATTATTAAAGTTTCCTTAATCAACTAAACCAGCTAATAGTTAGTCAACATTTTTCAATGAAAACTTAAAATATTTCATGCTATACTAAATTTGTGCATGCCAAATAACCTTCCAATGAACTGTATTTGGAAAGTTTTGTACTATTTAGTTATACTTTTGAACTAGGCTAGATATTGGAAAATCGTGTTATTTTGTAATAGTGCATAAATCCAATGTATAAGCTTATTGGCACATGCTATCACAGCTACTTTAAAGGGCTTTCCTTCTTCACGTTTCTTATCATAAAACTCTCGTAATCKCTTGTTMCGAGGGATGATTTCATCTGTCRTTTTCTTCTTGCGACAATCACGAATGGCACATTTAACRGCCATRTACAAGGYGTGTCGTAGTCTGCCAGAACCTCTTTTGGTAATCCGATTTACTGTGCTTTAAATTTACCTGATTCAAAGATACTTGGATCAATTCCGGCAAATGCCACTAGTTTTTTAGGGTGATTAAACCGATCAATCTTTCCAATTTCAGAAATAATCGTTGCAGCGATTTTTTCGCCGATTCCAGGGATGGATTGGATAATCTTATATTCTTCAATTTCTTTTGCCAAAGCATTTATCTCGTCTTCAAACTTGGATAGGTGCTTTTGGTATTCTATAAGCATTTTTATATACATTTCAAGGCTTAAAATGTGACTCTGATATAAGGTTCTCTGAAAAGGGTTTCGAGCTGAGGCAGCCGTAAGTTTCTCTGCCTGTGTATTCGCCCACTTTTTAGAACGACTTGGACAAAGTTCATTAATCCTATTTGCTACAGTTTCTTCACCGACTGCTAATATGTCTTCAGAAGTAGGGAATTCTAATAGAGTAAGCAAAGAAACAACTGAATACAAATCTCCAAAAACCCCTCTATATTCTGGAAATACTTGGTCAAGAACAGCCTGGAACTGTAGTTTTGTTTGTACATAGATCCCTGTTATATTTTCGTGTTGTCTTGAAAGATTACGAAGATTTAAGAGTTGTATCCCTCGTTTTTTATAAGGCTCTAAATCCTCTTTATAGTACAGCTCGCAGAGGTGACGTGCATCAATTATATATGTCTTTACTTTGCGTAAACTTGAGCTCTTCGCACGATAAGAAATGAGTGGGTTAACGACAATTAATAAGTAACCTCTCTCCTCAAAATACTGTACAACGGGCGTATGATAATGCCCCGTGGATTCCAATACAATCGGAGGTTTGATCCCCGTTTTATTTTCTAGTTCTCTCAGAAACTGAAATAGTGTTTCTAGTCCTTCAATGGTATGCGTAACTTTAAAACTACCTTGATAAGGCTTCTTTTTATCCAAGAACGCTTGAACCTGACTTTCACCTTTAGCTACATCCAGACTAACCACTGGATTCATTTTTTATCTCCTCCAAAAACATAGTATTGCCGGTAACCCCTAATCCTTCTTACAGTATCATAGCTTCGCTTGTTATACGAGATCTTGGTCCCAACCAGCCAAATCATGTTTAAGCAAGTAGGGGGCGAACTGTTTAGTTAACAGGATCTTAAGCCCCACGGGCAGGTACGTTCTACCCCGGCTACCGTTATCATATATCGATATAAAAATTGTTCAACCAGAAATAACTGGCTGACTTTATAATACGAAAGGGGCAGGTTAGTGATATAAGGTTTTTTTTGGATTAGAACATCTATATAAAATTCATGGTCATTTAAAAGTAGAATGAAAAGCAATAATAATAGCATTGCAAGAAATTGTATTTTGTTATGTATAAAACTTTTATTATTTGTTTTTGGTATATCATAGCATTATAAGATTCATGTAATATCGAAGTAAGATTCATATAATTTAAACTATACATAAAACAACAGAATTAAGGTGAAATTTAAATTAGAGAGTGAGAGGTTTTATT
>NZ_JBFUIB010000523.1:0-2433 GCF_056402095.1 Peribacillus sp. P4_C12 | reverse complement strand
TTAGTTTAGGGAAATATGAATAGAGAAATTTGACGAAACCTATTAATGACAAGACGACAAAAGTCTTGTTATTTTTTTTTGCCTCTATGATAGGATGGAAAAAATGATCAGGAGAGGAGGAAAAAAAGTGGACAAGTCCGAAAAAAGCAAAGGTATTAAGATAAAAATAAATGGGGAAGAAAAAGTATTTGCCGATAAAAATAAGAATGTAGATCAAGAGGCAGCGGGTGAGGAGCAGGAACAAACTGATGATAGTTTTGAATGGATTCTACCGGATGATTCAATCGAGAACAAGGTTGTATTGGTCCCTGCCCCGAAAAAGAAGAAAATGCCGAAGCTTATCGGTTTTGGTACTGGCACGTTAAATAGTCCGGCGGACAAAAGACCAATAAAACCATTCTTGATTGCAGTCATTTGTGCGGTGTTTTTCGGGTCGATTCTTGGCTTAATTGCCGTTAAAACCATTACTAAGGAAAAGGCAGCTGATACTTCAGTCGAGACCTCTATCACAACGGCATCTCCTGCTGAGGAAACAAAACCAGAAACTATGGAACAAGGAGCTCAGCTGAAAACATTCCTTGTACAAGGCGGTGTATTCAGCAGCGAGGATGCGGCAAAACAAATTCAAAAAAAAATCATTGAAAAGCAGGTTCCTGCTGAAATTTTCAAATTAGAAGACAGCTATTATTTATTTTTAGGATCAGCGGAGAGCCTAACTGCAAGTAAGGAGCTGGCATTGTTTTTAAAGTCATATGATGTAGACGTTTATTGGAAGGAAATCAATTTTGAAGCGGCGAGTAAAAGTCAAAAAGATGAGGAAACACTCGACACTATGAAGGCTGTATATTCTTCATTAGCAGAAACATCCGCCACCAAGCTTCGGGGTAAGGAAACAACAGTAAACGAGGAAACTCTGAAAAAAAATATGGAAAAGCTAAAGGGGGAGAACTTATCATCAGACCTTTCCCAAATGAATAATAATCTATCAGCTGCGGCAAAGTTGATAACCGAATATGAAACATCAAAAAAGGAAGAATATCTTTTACAGGCTCAAGGAAGTCTGCTTGACTTTTTATTGAATTACCAAAAAATAGCAGGGTGAGAGTTGATGATCTAGGGGAGTTATTTAACAGGACAAGCTCCCCTTTATGACAACTTTTTTTATTTTCCGGGAAATAAGATACGGCCATTTGTCGATTCCTAGTAAACAATAATTGTGGATTTCACCATAATTTGATAGGATAGAAATGTATCTCCCTATGTAAAGAAAGGTGACTTTTTATTATGCAACCATTGATTTTAGCTTCATCATCACCGCGTCGTAAAGAACTTCTACAATTCCTTCAAATACCCTTCGAAAGTATGAATTCCAATGTCGATGAAAGTATTGATGAAAACATGCGTGCGGAAGAGGCGGTAAAAGAATTAGCTTCTAGAAAAGCGGCAGCCATTGCGGCTGATCATCAGGAAAGCTGGGTAATTGGCTCAGATACAGTTGTTGTCCTTGATGGTGAGATATTGGGCAAGCCAATCAACCGTGCCGATGGAAAAAGAATGCTCGAGATGTTATCAGGAAGAACACATGAAGTGTACACAGGTGTCGCTATTTTATTCGGTAAGCACAGAAAAGTATTTGCAGAAAAAACGGAAGTGACTTTTTGGGAGCTGTCAGAAGCTGAAATCGAACGTTATCTGGACAGCGGCGAACCTTTTGACAAGGCAGGCGGCTATGGTATTCAAGGATACGGTTCACTTCTTGTCAAACAAATTAATGGGGACTATTTCACTGTTGTCGGACTTCCGGTTTCAAGACTAGCTCGCGAACTTAAGGTGATGCAATCAGACTTGACGTAATAGATTTCTCCTCTGGCCCTCTCCCTTTTATAAGGAAGGGTGGATGCTTTGAGTGAAAAAATGCAAATGCGGGATTACCCCAAAGAAGAGATGCCTCGCGAAAGATTCCTGCAAGACGGGCCGCAAAGCCTCTCCAATCAAGAATTGCTTGCTCTGCTGTTGAGGACTGGAACAAAGGAAGAATCTGTCCTTCAGCTTTCTAGTCGCCTCATCAAATCTTTCGAGGGTCTGCGTCTGTTAAAAGAAGCCTCTGTCGAAGAAATGACCGGGATTAAAGGGATTGGTGAAGCGAAAGCGATTCAAATTTTAGCCTCGGTCGAACTTGGCAGGAGAATTCAAAAATTAAATGATCCAGACCGCTATGTGATCCGCTCTCCTGAAGATGGTGCCAATTATTGCATGGAAGAAATGCGTTTTTTGACACAAGAACATTTCGTCTGTCTCTATTTAAATACGAAAAATCAAGTGCTTCATAAAACGACAGTCTTCATCGGCAGTCTCAATGCTTCGATTGTGCATCCGCGTGAGGTCTTCAAAGAAGCTTTCAGAAGGTCTGCTGCCTCTATCATCTGTCTTCAT
>NZ_JBFUIB010000522.1:0-2436 GCF_056402095.1 Peribacillus sp. P4_C12 | reverse complement strand
GACTAAAGCAGACCATGTAAACATTGGCATTTTCATTAATGTCATACCGGGTGCTCTCATTTTAAGAATAGTCGTCAAAAAGTTAATCCCCGTCATTAATGTACCTATTCCGGCTATCTGAATACCAATCATATAATAATTCGTTCCAACATGCGGGCTAAATTCATTACCTGCAAGCGGGAAATAAGATGTCCACCCTGCATCAGGCGAACCACCAATTACAAAAGAGATGTTGAATAGCATCGCACCCATAAAAAATAACCAGAAACTTATGGCATTTAGACGTGGAAACGCTACATCTCGGGCTCCAATTTGTAATGGCACTACGAAATTCATTAAGGCCATAATGTACGGCATCGCCATAAAGAGAATCATCACAACCCCGTGTGTTGAAAAAATTTCATTATAGTGCTGTGAATCTAATAATTTGTTATCCGGTACGGCAAGTTGCGCACGCATCATCACAGCATCTACCCCACCACGAAATAGCATCAACAAAGCAGATATTAGATACATAATACCTATTCTTTTATGATCGACTGTTGTTAGCCAGCCACTCCATAAAAAAAACCATTTTTTAAAGTGGGTTAAACCAACAATGATCAAGAGAACAGTAACACCAATGGCCACCATTGATGAGTAAATGACGGGACTAGGATTAGGTATAAGAAATCTAGAGAAAAAACCCATACTTTTGTGTTTCCTTTCTGAAAATATTTTTCTTGAGATAGACTAAGAAATTATTCATGATTGTGTGCTGATTTTTCTTGATCATGCTCCATATGTTCACCTTTTGAATTCGCGTTAGAGTCACTTGAGCCATGATGATGTCCAGCATTTTCACCTTCTGGAGCTGATGAGAAGTCTAAATGAGTTCCAGTAAACGTTAACTGTCCCTCATGACCCGGCTTTAATAATTCCTTGAATCTTACTTCAGTAATAGGTTTCGCAGTTTCTTTAACTTCCTTTACCCATTCATCAAACTTATCTTGAGACATCGCTTCGACGTGGAACGTATTTTCAGCGAATCCTTTCCCACTAAAGTTTGCATTTCGTCCCATCATTTCCCCTGATTCGTCCGCCGCTAAGTGTAATGTGGTCACCATGTTAGACATGGCATATTTTTGACCGCCAAGTTGTGGAATCCAGAAACTCGTGATAGGCCCGAATGAATAAAGTTTAAATTCAAGTGGTCGATTTGTTGGAATATACAAGTAGTTTACTGTCTCGATATCGTTTTCTGGATAACTAAAATGCCACTTCCAGTCAGATGACGAAGCGTAAATAATTAATGGATCTTGACCTTTGTACCCTTCCGGAGTGGCTTCCACTTTATTGTTGGAAATTACAGAAACAACGGAGAAGAAAATGACGATTAAAATTGGCACCCCAACAATAATCGTTTCAACAACATGATTCCCTTCAATGTAGGGTGGTTCATATTCTTTAGGTAGTTTAGAGTCACGGTATTTCGTTAACACAAAGACTAAAATAGCACAAACAACAATAACAATAACCGCCATGATCGCAATTGATAGCCAAATCACATTGGCTTGYGTTTGGGCTTGAGGTCCTTTAGGATCTAAGACCGCTAATGATTCACAGCCAGAAAGCACATTGACTATGGTAGAGAGAATGGCTAATAGAACCCATTTTGTTTTCATATATGTATCCTTTCTTTTAAGATTTCATTTCTAAGTTATCCCAAAAAATGTTTATTAAGAGTGGTAATTTCTCACAATCGCATTTATAGGAGGGATGAATATGAATGAATTCATTTGGGGAATGTTCAGAGAAACAGGTAATCTAAATACCTATTTGCTATGAAAAGGAATTTGAATATGTGAGGAGATACTGCATGGATTTTTTTATTCCTAGTGGTCAAAGTAAGGGTAGTGAAGATGAAAATTTAAAATGATGCCGCTACTAATGCCTTCACCGTTCGAGATGTGCACCCTATAGACCACACCGCCGGGCGCACAGAAAAACCTCACCAATAAAAGTAGATGAGGCAACTTCTAATCATTTTGTTATTTCCCAAAATCAAAGTAATTCCGCTTCAATAATCTCTTCATCTTCAATAACTCATCATACTTGGTCTGTTTTGCAAGCTGTTTCGAATCAATTAAAAATAGCTGATCTTCAATTCCTTTTACTATTTCATCACTCTGAAAAAGAGCTTTACAATTCTCACAATGGGAAGAAGGAGTTTCAGTAATTTCAACGGCTCGCGTTCCATCTGGTAATTCCCAATAGACCGTACCCGTTACCGATGTAAGTTTTCCTATCTCACACCATGGACAAGTTTCCATGCTATTCCTCCCCCTTTGGAGTGCTCTTTTTTTGCTGTGCCTGGAATTTCTTTTCTTTTAACTGATCTCGCTTTTCACGTTGATTTTTTAATGAAGCATGCTCTGGGTTGGTAACGTAATTTTC
>NZ_JBFUIB010000521.1:0-2453 GCF_056402095.1 Peribacillus sp. P4_C12 | reverse complement strand
ATACAGATACATTTATTGACCTTTTACTTGATATACGTTTTGTCGACTCTTCAGGAGTCATTTATGGTAGCTGCTTAAGAATATCAATAAAGTAATATAAAATTATAATGATAGTTGAATACTAATCCTCAAGAAAAACTAAAATAGCTTTAATTAACAGAAGTTGATTCTCAAACTTTTTATTTTGAGTATAAAAACTTTTAAATTGCCAATATTCTGTTCTATGTAAACAAAAGGTATTTCGCATAGGAAGTTAGCTTATACAATAATCTTCAACTATAGCGCCCCGATTGTTGAATAACAATCCAATCTACGATATGGTCCTTCTAATAAAAAGCAAACCCTATCGCTTAGACAGGGTTTGCTTTTTACTTTTTTCGTTAATTGCCATCAACCACTTCTTTTAAAAGTTCATAAGAACGTTTTTGTTTGTCAGGATTATAAATATAAGATACGGCCATGATTTCGTCCACGTTATACTTCTCTTGAAAACTCGTTAACTGTTCTCGTATCGAAAGTTTACTTCCTAACAAAGTCACACTGGACATCGATGTAGCCATTTCTTTCTCTGGCTGACTCCAAATGTGATCCATGTTTTCAATTGGAGGACTTAACAGTGTTCGTGAGCCTCGCACAACATTCAAGAAAAATTGCTGCATCGTTGTCGATTCAAATTTGGCCTCTTCATCACTTTCTGCTGCAATCACATTAAGACATACTATCATATATGGAGAGTCCAGATATTCTGATGGCTGGAATTGATTACGATAAATTGAAATGGCTTCATCCATATACCTTGGTGCAAAGTGGGAAGCAAATACATACGGCAAACCTAATTTAGCTGCTAAAACCGCTGAATCCGTTGATGAACCGAGGATATAAATCGGAAGATTCGTGCCAACACCTGGATAAGCTTTTATATAACCTTGAAGCTCTTCGGGCCCAAAATAAGCAAGCAAATCCTTTACATCTTTTGGAAATGTGTAGACTGAATCATTTTGAGAACGTCTCAATGCACTTGCGGTCATCATATCTGTACCAGGAGCCCGGCCAAGACCCAAGTCCAATCGATTAGGATAGGTAGTTGCCATGGTTCCAAATTGTTCGGCTACTACCAAAGGAGAATGGTTAGGCAGCATAATTCCGCCAGACCCAACTCGTATGTGTTCTGTATGTTCCAAGATATGTTTAATTAAAATCGAAGTAGCTGAGCTCACTAGTGTTGGCGTATTATGATGCTCTGCAACCCAATATCGTTTATAACCCATTTTCTCAGTGGCTTGCGCCAAATCAACCATTGCATCAATGGCTTCTTTAGCCCCCTGCCCTTTGCGAATAGGGGCCAAATTTAAGACCGATACAGGTATTTGTATTTTTGACATTTAAAATTTGTCCTTTCTTGATAAAGTTTCAATTCTATACTAACAATTGAAACCCTAGAAACAAACTTAAATGCTTGGGTGGAAATCAAATGCATAATTAGTGCCTCAGGTTGGTCAATCAGGCCCTTTAAAGGAATAACTTGACTGGCGTTTTTACCTGTTCAAAACCATCTAAATCTACATTAACGATTAGAGAACCAAAAATAACCTAAGCCTCTCTACTTTCTTAGAAAGGCTTAGGTTATTTTATCCAGTCGGTAATACTTATTAGTACATTTACAAAATTAGTTGTTCTTTCGGGACATTTTCATCGCAAATGAGTACATATCTGATCGGAATAAACCTTTATAATATTCTACTAAATTACCATCAGAATCAAAAATCATTCGTTCTGTAATTAGCAAGCACATAGCTTCTGATATACCTAAATGTTCAGCATCTTCTTTTGTTGGAAATCCGCATGTTATAATTTGTTCTGCTTCACAAAAGTTAATGTTTAGATCACCTTCGAGCGCATCATACAAAACAGTAGTACTTAAATCAAATTTCGTTAATTTTTGTCCAAGTTCTAAAGAATAGTAATGCAATTCAATTGCGATTGGTAAATCCCCCTGTAACCGTAGCCTCTTAATATGGTATGATTCATCCTCAAACMCATTTGCATCGGCTATATTTTCAGGAGTCAATACACGACCATGATTTAGTAATTTAATCCCCATATTTTTAGTCGTCTCAGTAAAACTAATCATCTTAAGCCATTCTTGAACTGGTTTAAGAGATACAAAGGTCCCCTTACCATGCCTTTTTTCTAATATCCCATCACGAACTAAAATAGATACAGCTTCTCTTACAGTGCTTCTACTAACAGAATACATATCCATGAGTTCTCTTTCACTTGGGATCTTGTCCTTATAATAACCTTGTAAAATTTGGTCTTCTAATATTATTTTTAATTGAACATGTAATGGGATTGGATTGTTAAAGTCTAGCTCCATAAAATTTCCTCCAAACAGAAAAAGACATTGTGATGTTCGTATCAGTGATTATATTGTAAACCAAATTGTAATAATA
>NZ_JBFUIB010000520.1:0-2457 GCF_056402095.1 Peribacillus sp. P4_C12 | reverse complement strand
CCTCTACAGCTCGCCGAAACATGGTGCCATGTGTGTATTTTTTACCAAAATATGAATCCCAAGTGTCTCCATGCGAATCAAAATGAACAAGACTTATAGGTCCATATTGTTTGGCCATGGATCGCAAATGAGGTAATGAAACAGAATGGTCTCCACCAATTAAAATCGGAATGACATTATTCTTCAGTAATGTCCCAAGTTGTTCTTCTATTAAATGATAAGATTCTTCTATATAACCCGGATTCACTTCAAGGTCACCGTAATCCACACCCGAACAATGCTCAAATATATCAATTTCCATACCTGGATTATATGGACGAAGAAGAGAAGACATAGAACGAACAGCTTCCGGACCAAACCGAGTGCCTACGGCAAAACTTCCTCCTGTATCAAACGGGACTCCAACAACCGCAAAATCTATGTCCTTCTCCGTTTTTACAAACGGTAAGCGCATAAACGTTTTTATTCCCGAAAAACGCGGGGAATTTTGAGAATTAATCGGTACGTATTTTTGGTTCATGTTAAAACCTCCTATTTATTTGTTTATTCCACCAATTTATATTGCAATATTCATGCCAAAAAAACTTCAAACAGCTAATCTTATATATAAGCCATTGAAGTTTCGACGTACTTATTAATTTTGCGGTTCACCGTCGCTTGACTGATTCCTAGTGCCTGTCCCAGCGTGATGCTATTTGGATATTTCCTGTTTTCCTGCGAAATCGGGATCAACACTTTCAAAATTGAGCACATCATCGTTTGATGTAATCATTGTTTTTTCGATATAATTGCGAAGTTCACGTATATTTCCGGGCCATTTTTGATGGGTCATCCAAGTAATCATCTGCGGCGAAAAAGATTTTGATAAACGATGCTTTTTGTTAAATTCCTTTGTAAATTCATCACAAAGTGAAACAAGTTCATTTTTCCTTTCACGAAGTGGTGGAACTTGAACCTTTATAACATTGATTCGATAATATAAGTCTTCGCGAAAATGCCCTTCTTTTACAAGTTGTTCAAGATTTTTATTTGTAGCACAAACGATTCGACAATCAATATTGACTTCCTTGCTCCCCCCTACTCGCGTTAACCTACGATTTTGAAGCACAGATAAAAATTTTACCTGCAAATTATATGGCAACTCAGCGATTTCATCCAGTAAGATTGTCCCACTTTGCGCCAATTCAAAATATCCTTTTTTTCCTCCTTTTTTCGCACCAGTAAACGCTCCTTCCTCATAACCAAACAGCTCAGATTCAATCAGTGATTCTGGAATAGCACCGCAATTTACTTCAATAAACGGCTTGTCTTTTCTTAAAGACTCTTTATGTATGAAATGAGCAAGTCTGGTTTTTCCTACTCCTGATTCACCTTCCAATAGTATAGTGACATCTAAATCTGAAACTTTTGAAATTAGCTCCATCACTTTTTGCATTTTTCGCTCATTTTGTTTAAGAAGTTGCTTCTTTTTTAATTTAGTGATCTCTTCCTCATATAAAGTAATTGTTTTAGCCACTTGTTCATTTTTCTCTTTTAAAAGTTCAATCTCTGTAATATCTCTTGAAAAGCTTAAAATTCTTATAAGATTGCTACCTTCATCAAATATTGGATAAGCAGAAACAATGACTTTTTTATTCGTATTCGTATTTTGAACTCTCGTCTCTATCTCTTGGCTATAAAGAACAAGTTTTGTCACAGATGGAGTTAAAATACCTTGTTGTTCTAACTTCTCCACTGTTTGACCAATTAGTTCACTTGGTTCCACACCATATAATTCACGACATGATGGGCTTACATTCAATACCATTCCAGAAGCATCTGTAATAAAAATCTCATCGAATGAATGGTAAATAACATGGTCGAGTAGCCACAAATCCCATTTTAGGTCTGTTTTATCTAAAATTTCTATATCTGTACCATCTGTTCTAAGTGCTTTTCTTGCTTGGTTCATTTTATCATCAGTTAGATATTTGTTTGTAAATTGGTCTTTGGGAATTAAAAACCCTCTTCCTCCCTCTATCGGAGAAGTATTAATGTATTTGATTTTTCCTTTTTTAATCCATTTATACACGGCTTGGCCTGTCACACCAAATAATTCTGCTGTTTCCTCAACAGTCATCATATTCCCATCTTTATTTTGTTCAGTATTAGTTTCTCCACTTGAAGTAAATGCTCTAAATAAATCAATAACTTCTTCTTCTTTCATATTATTGAGCAAGTCAATAAACGTTTTTTTGCTTGGGTTTTTTTGAAGAGTCTCCTTAAAAGCGAAACGTGTTTTTTTTGGAATAGGCACTTTTATCCACCTCCTGTTTTCATTATTTCAAATTTTAAACTAATTATATTTATAATACTTATTTATCTAATTAAACTAAATAAACGGTTCTGGTGCAAGAACTTGAAGACAATTGCAATTAATCTCTAAATCTTGGACATACTGATACTATTACTCTAAAA
>NZ_JBFUIB010000519.1:0-2469 GCF_056402095.1 Peribacillus sp. P4_C12 | reverse complement strand
CAACGGTATACAAAATGAACCCTTCATTCAATCCATTTTGATTTACGCGGGCCAATAGTAACCTCTCCATCAGTTGGTATTTCCATCTTCCCCATTTTATAAACACCCCTTCATAAGGGAGGTAATATCTTTATGAAAAATTCAATTCTTTATAAAAAAGTTTTAACAAACGTCTTATTGAGCTTTATTGCCCGTTTGATGAATATTAGGTATGAACTTATAATCTTTCATCCTGCCGTGTATTTTTTTGTAAAAGGTCGCGGATTTCCTTTAAATATTGATCGGATGCTGGTACCTCTTCCTCGTTCACTTGTTTTTTTCTAATAATAGAATTCGCCATCTTCATAAACAGGAAAATCGTATAGAATTCCTCCTTAGTTTTGAGTTAGATTATACTCATACCTTATAAGGAGCCCTATTTTTTTCAAAGTCGAAAAATAACGATCTATAGGAATGCTCCCCTGCCAATTAGCACAATAAGAAAAAGCTGCCACATATACAGCTCCGATTGTTAATGAATCTATGTATTGTAGATTTGCAGGACAAATCAACTTTTGGTCGAACTTTCTTATAGAGCATTGAATCAGAGGAGAGTGGGATTATGTTCTTATCGAAAGAAGCTTTGTTTGATATTATGGAAGGAAACAGGAGATTAACAATGCGTGTGATTGAAGCCTTTCCGGAAGAAAAATTATTTCACTATACACCGGTCGAGAAGCTTCGTCCCTTCGCAGAGATGGTTAAAGAAATTATGAACATTGAAAGAGGATATATGCGAGGTATTGCGCTCGGTGAGTGGGAGTTTCAAGATTCGTTTGCTACTCTTTCTACAAAAGAGGCACTAGTAAAAGCATGCGAGGATGTGCGGGAAGATACTAGAAAAATGTGGAATAATATTACTGAGGGAAAACTTGAAGTGGTTGAAAAGGATCCCTTTTTTGGACCTTCACAAAGCCACTTTGCAAGACTTCAATATGCCTTGGAAAATGAAATACATCACCGAGGACAGGGTTTTATCTATCTTAGAACACTTGGGATTGAACCACCAGAATTTTTTGTCAGGTAAAATGAAATCTACTGAAAAGGAAGAGATGAACTTGAAATGAGTTTCTCTTTAAAAAAACCAAACCTCTAAAAAAGGTTTGGTTTTTTTGGCGAAATATTAGTTTTAGCCTTTTTACTGCTATTTGGCTTTGGTAGTAATGTATCTGGACTAATTGGACCTTGTGTAGTATCGGACAGAAACGGCAATAGAATTTTGGATGTTCTGTAAGATCGGTTCAATAAAGATGTTTAATTATACTCTCATACTCTCACAAAACACTGTCATAGCTAACCTAGACGGTGTTTTAAATAGTATATTTCTGTATTGTGAATTACATTGCTTAAATTGAATAACAATAAACCGTTTATAATCTAAGTCTGCTTCCACAATTGCCCTGATAGTTGAAGAACAAAAGTACGAAATTAGATAAGAAAATTTCTCATTGATTCAGGTACTAGTTCGTGAAAGAAGATGCAATTATAATCCATTTAAAAAAGTATTGGATTTTATTTTGGATCAATTGTTCATACTAATATAAAATACCTGTTACAAAAGGAGAATATATGCCAAATCAAGAAAATAATAGCCTTAATCCAGTCCCACATAAAAATCAAGTTAATCGATTAAATAAAAAGATTGATACATACGACATACTTAAACAAGCAATGGAAGTGGATACAGATGTCAATGAAGACCCAAATCGGGAAAGATTATTGGATGAATCAGTCGATTCTTTTCTAGAATCGAAAGAAGAATGGGAATATTAGAGCAGGAAATGTCGTCGCACATGTCCTGTTTTAGGAGCACCTAATGCTTTTATATTCAATTATCCTTCCATTATTTGAATAAGAAAAAACGCTACTTTAATTATCACGCCCTTTAATACAACAAATTATTGCGTAAAAAACCCTCTTGTACGTATAAAGAGGGTTAACTATATAGGTTTAATTATTAAGAATCGTTCTTTAATTGAAAACCTGATTTTTTAAATGGTGTTCCATATGTTCAAGATAGTCTTGAATAAGCCACTCGAGAGTCTTCATTTGATTATTACCAATATCACATTGATACGTTAATTTTTCATAAGGCGTCTTAGCAATAATTTTTATTATTTTTTTATTTAAGCCACACCATAGATTTATTATTTCTTCAATAGATATATCTTGATAATCCTGTATATCCACCCACTGATCTTGATTATATGGGGTAAGAGCAAATGGTTGTTCTTCATATTGAATTTTGATAAATCTTTCAAGATTATTAATAGCAGAATCACATAAATGGCCCAAAATCTCTTTTTTTGACCATTTATCTGGCATAGGTCTTTGTGACACCTCTAATTCAGACATCCCACTGAACTCATTCGGGACCTTAATTATCCAATTATTTATTTTATCAACTACGCTCTGCATATTTTTCTCCTC
>NZ_JBFUIB010000518.1:0-2473 GCF_056402095.1 Peribacillus sp. P4_C12 | reverse complement strand
ACCATACTTACTCCCATTCCTGCAAATCCCCTAATTAACTTCAAACCAACCAAATGCGTTATGATACCTAAATTTACAAGAACTAATGGAGAAATATATATCTTTTTCTTGTTCTTGATTACCCAAAACAAACCCCAAATACTTAGTAATGAAATAGCAATAGGAAAATAGATAAATAGAACTGAAGTAAACAAGGCTAACCCTCCCCAACATTTGTGAGTTATGTCTTATTATACGTCTCCTTCACAATCTCCTTACTTATTTTAACATAAAATTACATTTTCTTATTCAACTATCATCATATATCACCTACAAAAGTTGTTTATAACCCTATATCAGCACCAAAAACGGTATTAGATATTGAAAATGTTACTTTGATTTTGGGAATGAGTTTTGGTTCTATGATTTAATACAAACAGGTTGTTTTTTGATAAAGTTGTTTTTAGTACCATTAACGTCCGTTTGTGGAACCACCTTTTCTAAAGGAGATTACATGAAGAGAATTTATTTTGTGATAGATTTACCGTATTTATTTCGTATTACATAGTAGGTACCAATATTAATCGGGAGGGGTGGACAATTGAAAATCACAGAGAACAATGTTGTACAACAAATACAGAAGAAAAATGAACATGCAATTCCCTTTATTATCAACCAGTATGGTGGTTTACTTACAGCAATCATTAAACGTCATTTAAATTACCATCAGCAAGATTATGAAGAATGCCTTGATGATGTTTTGTTATCGATATGGAATTATATTCATTCCTTTGATCCTACGAAAAATTCATTTAAACAGTGGATTGCAGCGATTGCAAAATATAAAGCGATTGACTATCAAAGAAGACAAATCACAATAAAGAATCAACAGTTTTCAGTTCCAGATATTAATGAATCTATGATAAAGGCAAAACAATCATCAGAAAAAATCCTTGTTGATGAATTACTTGATCAGTTACCAGCGAGTGAACGGAAAATCTTTGAAAAGTACTATTTAGAAGGAACTCCTTCAAGTGAAATAGCGAAAGAATTTAATGCGAAAGAGTCTTGGGTTTATAACAAGCTTTCCAGAGGACGTAAAAAGCTTAAAAGTTTTTTATTTCAAAAAAATGAAGTGTGAGGAGTGAGAATATGTCGATTTATAAAGACTTAAATGAATTAAATGTAGATTTGGAACAGTATGAAGAACAAAGCCTTACGAACTTCGAGAAAAAGAAATGGGAAAAGCGTATATTAAAAAAAATAAGAAAACAAAGACCATCTCACTTAAAGAAATATTTAGGTGTTACAGCAGCCGTTATTTTAGTAACTGGTATTTCAATTAGTACAGGTATGGTATCTATAGCAAATATGCCATTTGTTGGTGAAACCATTGAAAAGTATATAAATTCAAATGAAAATCTTGACTATTCGTCATATAAAACAAAAATAGGTGAAACAGCTGAAAACGAGTACGGTAAATTGACATTGAATGAAGTCTTGATTGATGGTGGGTGATTATTAACCAGTTCCACTTTTGAACCAGCAGAGGGGATTGATTTTAATTATCAAATGCATCCAATGCCAAAAGTATTGATAAATGGACAGAATCTAACTTCAGGTACAGGCGGGGAATCTGTAGAAATAAATGATTCCATGTTTACCATTTACAATGAAGTTCAACTTACAGAAATTCCGATTGGTGAAACGATTCGATTCCATATTGAGTATGATCGCCTAGACTTGGAAATGCCAATAGATCACCCTTGGGTCTTTGATATTGAAGTTCCAACAGAACAGTTAGCAGCAGCAAGCAAAACGATTACATTCGATCAGGTAATACAGCTCGGGAATGGCCAATCCATRAAATTAGAGAAAATGATTGTAACACCAATATCCACGGTGCTCTATTATGACTGGCCAGAGCAAGCAAATCACATTGCTTTTAAAATTGTAAGTGAATCTGGGACTGAAATATTACCAGGCACTAGCGCTATTACTCCTGAAGAATCTTATAACCGATATCCATCAATTGATTTAACATCAGAGAAATATTATTTAGTGCCATTTGAGCACTCAGCAAATCCCCATGCAACTGAACCAGGTAATGTACCAGAACAATCTATACTGATCAATCCATAAGAAATGAATGGATGATCTAGAGACATAGTAATCATGTGAATTCTCCTACGAGGGGCATTAATTGTAAGACAAATAAAACAGCCGATTCCTTAAAAATAGAAGGTGAAATCGGCTGTTTTATTTTCGAATTTCCTTAGCGTACAAAATTTGCGAAATGTTGGCGGTACCCCTTATTGAACTAACGCACCCGTTAGTTGCTTAAGGCACACTATGTTTCATTTATTAGTATTCCGCCTTTTGACTGATAAACTCAAGGAAAGTCATTGAGAGTTTATCAGTCAAAAGGCGGAATACTAATAAATGAAACATAGTGTGCCTTAAGCAACCAACTAACGGGTGCGTTAGATCAATA
>NZ_JBFUIB010000517.1:0-2510 GCF_056402095.1 Peribacillus sp. P4_C12 | reverse complement strand
AATATACACTCAAGGTGTCAAAGGTATCCTGCTGAGTCGTTGTTTGTTGTTCAATTGTCTCCTCCAAAGATTTTATAGTTCCTAAAAAGTCTTGTTCACCTTTTTTAATTAAGGTACTAAATTCTTCATTCCTTTGGTTTTGAGCTTGTAAAAATTGACTTTGAAATTCACTAACAATGGAGTCGATTCTGTTTTTTTGACTTTCAATGGAAGAAGTTAGGTCATTCAATTTTTCAGTATTTTTATTCAAAGCTGTCGAGGTCTCTGTCAAATCTCTTTCAACATGTCCTAAATGCTGACCAACAGACTGCCTAAATTTAATTGTAGATTGTCTGACACCTTCAATATCATCAGGTGTTTTTGATACAACTAATTGAGATAAATACACAAGAAAAGCCTCAATGTAACTAAAAATATTAGCCAATCGTTGTTCGTTATAATCATTTTTGAAATAGTTAATTTCACTCAGGACTTGTGAAATTGGACTGTGTATATAGTTCATGGTATTTTCCGAGACTAACCACGGGTCTACTTTATCCAAAGTGTCTTTTAGAAAATCAAAGGTTATTCTTATCCGTTCTAGCATTTCAAGTCCTCTGCTTGAAATATTAGAGGAGTCAATTTCTTGTAAAATTTCAAGGACACTTTCTGTATTAGAGTAGGCAACATGCCCAGTCGTACGTTCTTCTAATGCAATTTGCACTGCTTTATTCCTCCTCTACCAATAATCAATATAGTAGAAATTATACAACAAGATTAGCTATTAATGGAGAAATTTGTGACAATATACCTGTTATATCCCCCTATTTTCTCTTTTACACTTTAAAACTGAATCCATTAAGCAGAAGATATATACTACTTAAGATGAATCTGGGGTATTATCTAAGCCTGCTGTGGTGTCCATGATAGTGTGTTGGTTTGATACAGAAACCACGCTCCTCCACACACAATCATTCATTATTTCCGACACGACTCAAATAATGAACACGATATAGGGCTGTAAAGTGATAAATCAATCAGAGATACCCTGATGCTGTTCGATAAGAATAATACACAGCAGGGTGTAACCTATTGAGTGTTATCTAAGGAAAGATATCGCTGCTTTTTTAATGTTGTTTTCGAAAAGCTATAAGTTTTCAAAAGGTACAAAAAAAACCACCTATGATGCAGGTGGCTTTTTTGTTTATAAAATACTTTTTAATTTGCTTCTGAATTTAGTAGTAAATACGTCTTCAGCAATGGCTGAGATGAATAGTTGAAATAAATCATCTTCAGTTAAATCCAATGGGCGGAGAATCAAACGTTCATTATCGTTTTTATTGTACTTATAGTATGCGAACCGTATTTCATCTTCTTGTGTTGCTTTTACATGTATACGTTCAATTGTACTAACATGGTCTTTTTTTTGAAGTCTTCCTTGATTCAGTAAGTTACAGTAATCAGTTTGTTTTAACACTTTCTTTTCTGCCGCATTAGGTTCTTCTAAGTTATCTAATACTTTCATTTCCAATAGGAACTTTGCAATTGCGACATTAATTAATGAGTTCTTAGGTACATTAATTTGTTCACCTAAGATATCAAGACCATCAACTAGAGATTGGTTTAAATACATATTGAATCGTTGAGTTTTTTCTTCGTTATTCATTTCAACATCCCCCTTTTATGAATCTATATAACACTATGTGTTAAATTAACACATAATGCAATTTTAACACCAAAAACGTATTATGTAAATATTTAACAAAAATAAAACAGTCTCAAAAGGTACACTTTCTGCAACGCATTTTGTGAAACGGTCGAATAAGGGTTCGTATTGTCTCATATGGTATCAAATCCAATTATGAAACGTACCGTAATTAACATTTACCTTTTGATACACATCCGATAAGATGAGAGTATAAAATAACAAAGGCGGAATTAACCATGGACAACAAAGAATTCGGATATGTACGAGTAAGCAGTAAAGACCAAAATGAAACACGACAAATGGATAGCATGTATGCTCTTGGAATTGATGAACGTGATATTCATATTGATAAGCAAAGTGGTAAAGACTTCAATAGACCTCAATACCAAGCTTTGAAATTGCGTTTGCGTAAAGGAGATACACTATACATTCATTCATTAGATAGGCTAGGTCGCAACAAAGAGATGATTCTAAACGAGTGGAATGATATCACTCAGAACATTAAAGCACATATTGTCGTAATTGATATGCCATTATTGGATACACGCAAGTACAATGATTCAATCGGTTCTTTTGTAGCTGACTTGATATTACAAGTATTATCATGGGTTGCCGAAGAAGAGAGAACTAAGATTAAGACTCGCCAAGCAGAAGGCATAGCTTTAGCAAAGGCACAGGGTAAACACCTAGGGAGACCTAAAACATCTATTACATCTGAATTTGAACAGGCTTATAAACAATGGAGAGCAGGAGATATCACTGCAGTTGAAGCAATGAAGAAATCAAATATGACTAAGGCTACATTTTATCGTAAGGTTAAGGA
>NZ_JBFUIB010000516.1:0-2518 GCF_056402095.1 Peribacillus sp. P4_C12 | reverse complement strand
ATTTACGCTACCGTAATTCAAGCATTTAAAACCTTTTTATTTTTTTTGTATTCCAATCTGATAGTTAAAAAGCTGAGATATATAATATGTGTTAACTAAAAAAAAATGTGGTTTACAAAAAGCTTTTCTACTATTATTATTTAAACAAGGCATGGAGGTCGACCGGTCTAAACCTTAATCAAATGTATGTATAAAAAAATTCAATTTATTTAGAATATTTAGGAATTCAATATTTTAATAATGGCTACTATGCAAAATTGAAATGATTTAATTTGTATAGTGCAAATGGAGAGGGAAATTATATGACAACCAAAGAAATGGTTTATTCAGCATTGTTTGCAGCTTTAATCGGAGTTTTAGGGCTAATTCCTCCAATTCCTTTAGGATTCATACCGGTACCAATTACTGCACAAACATTAGGCGTTATGCTTGCAGGATGCTTTTTAGGTAGAAAGATGGGCGGATTGAGTTTAATAGTTTTTATAGTATTGGTTGCAATTGGTGCGCCGTTATTAACAGGTGGCCGTGGTGGACTTGCTGTATTGGTGGGGCCATCAGCAGGGTATATTTGGAGTTGGCCGCTAGCTGCTTTTATCATCGGTTACTTTACTGAAAAAGTCTGGTCTAACGTCAAAACATGGAAAGTCGTTATCGTTAACATATTTGGCGGGGTACTTTTGATTAACTTAATTGGTGCACCTATTATGGCTCTTATTACAAATACATCGGTATGGGCAGGTTTAATGGCGAGTATTGCGTTTTTACCAGGGGATTTAATTAAAGCATTCATTGCAGCGATAATTGCTGTGCAATTAAAATCAGTGAGTCCAATTCAAGAACGACTGGCAGCAGCAGAAGAGGAATAATGACAACAAAAATGGTGGGACGGTTTTCTTCTTTATTTGGATTGAATAATGTGAATGAAAGGTATTAATAACATGAATATAACTGACCAAATAACGATGTACAAAGACATCTGTCCTGAAAAAGTGGCAGTGCAGCTTGGAAATCGACAACTAACATACAGTGCTTTAGTTGACTCGATGAATCAAATTGCAAATGGCTTATCGAATGTGGAACATTCATCAAAATCGAATATAGCCATTTTAATGTCTAATTGTGTTGAATTCATTCAAATCTTCGTTGGAGTAGTCAAAGCTGGTTTGATTCCTGTACCACTTGATCCGAAATGGAGTGCATCTGAAATTCGATACGTATTGACAAAATGTGAGCCTGTTTTGTTGTTTATCGAAGGAAGTTTAGCGGATAAAGTGGAAGAGGAAGGTATTCCAACTATAATAGTTGAGCCAGATGGCACGGAGGACGATTTTTCAAACTGGCTTGCTTCTAATGCAGTGGAAGAACCTATAACCCCATTGATAAATGAAGTTTTATTTTTAGGTTTTACATCAGGAACAACAGGTACACCAAAAGGGTATATTCGTACACATTTATCTTGGCTAGAAAGCTTTTATTCAACGAATAAGGCATTTAATCTCAAGTTCTGTGACCATATATTAGCGCCGGGACCTCTTGTCCATTCATTGTCATTATTTGCAGCAATCCAAACATTGTTTATAGGTGCGACTTTTCATATTATACGTAAATTTACACCAGCTGATGTACTGAAAGTTTGTCAGCACGTAGAAGAGACAACTATTTTCCTTGTCCCGACTATGATTCAAGCAATAATGGATTACGCAGTGAGGGCCCCGCATCCTTATCATGTGCCAAAAGCGGTTATTTCTTCAGGAGCAAAATGGTCAGCAGCCTCTAAAGAAGGGGTAATGGAAGTATTTCCGAATCTGGATATTTATGAATTTTATGGTTCATCAGAGGCCAGTTATATTTCCTATTTAACGCCTCAAAATAATAGATTAAAGCCAGATACAGTCGGTAAGCCATTTCCGCAAGTGAAAATTTCAATTAGAGATATGGATGGCCAGGAAGTGAAGACAGGGGAAGTGGGTCAGTTATTTGTTTCAAGTGAGATGATATTTTCGGGTTATTTTCAGCAAGAGGATGAAACAAATAATGTTTTGAAAGACAATTGGTTAAAGTTAGGTGATTACGCAAGGCGGGATGAAGAGGGTTATCTTTACATAGAAGGTCGGGCAAAAAACATGATTGTAAGTGGGGGTCTGAACATATTTCCGGAAGAAATTGAACGGGTATTGATGCAATTACCGGAAATTGAAGCAGTAATGGTGACAAGTTTACCYGACGCTTACTGGGGTGAAAAGGTCATCGTACTTGTACAGTGGAAACAGGGATACACACTCAACTTACAAGAAGTAAAAAGCCATTGCCGGAAGTATCTGGCATCCTACAAAACCCCGCAAGAACTAATCGAAGTCACAGCATTTCCTTATACAAGTAGCGGGAAAATTGCGCGTAACCTTGTAAAACAACAAATGATAGAGGTGTGCCGATGAGAGAAGTTGTTATTGTAGAAGCCAAAAGGACACCTATAGGAAAATTAGGTGGTGTATTCAAAAATCTAGAACCAGAGGATTTG
>NZ_JBFUIB010000515.1:0-2525 GCF_056402095.1 Peribacillus sp. P4_C12 | reverse complement strand
CCATATTACCATCCATTGCCCTGTCGATGATGCCTCTTGCTTTCATTGCCAGATTGATGCGGACAAGCATGCTTGAAGTAATGGGACAGGATTACATTTTGACCGCAAAGGCTAAAGGGTTAAAACGTAGCGGTGTCATAATCAAACATGCGATCCGAAATGCTTTATTGCCGATTATCACGATTCTTGGTATCCTAACGGCTAATATCGTTACAGGAAGCTTCATTATTGAACGTATTTTTGGTATTCCGGGCATGGGAGATATGTTTGTAAAGGGAATATCCAATCGAGACTACCCGGTCATTCTTGGTTCCACAATTGTGTATAGTGCAGTGCTTATCCTATTGATATTCATCGTTGATATAGCCTATACGTTGATTGATCCTAGAATTAAAGTGACGGGGGAGAAAAAATAATGGCAGATAAAGTACATTTAACCGAAGATATGTTCCTACCCGCTGAAGGAAACTTTAAGGAAGCTGAAAAAATTGCTAGGCCAACGGTTTCATATTGGTCTGACGTCTGGCGTCGCTTTAAAGAAAATAAACTAGCAATGACGGGGTTTGTTCTAATTATCCTGTTGGTCTTGCTGGCTATTTTTGGTCCGTATATTAACGGATATACTTATTATGGTCAAGATTTCGAGAAAAAGAATCTTAGCCCCAATGCCGAGCATTGGTTTGGGACGGATTCATCAGGAAGGGATTTATTTACGCGAGCTTGGTATGGTGCAAGGATATCCTTGTTCATTGGCTTGATGGCGGCGCTAATAGACTTTTTAATTGGTGTCCTATATGGCGGGATTTCAGCCATTCGTGGCGGACGCACCGATAATATAATGATGAGGTTTGCTGAAGTGATCTATGCGATCCCTTACCTATTGATGGTTATCTTGATGATGGTCGTATTAAAACCTGGTATATTGCCGATAATCATAGCCATGTCGATTACAGGATGGATTCCTATGGCCCGACTGGTAAGAGGGCAGGTTTTACAATTAAAAGAGAATGAATATATTCATGCGGCAACCATCTCTGGTGCTAATACGAGCTGGACTTTAAGAAAACACATGATTCCAAATACAATGGGACCAATCCTTGTCAATTTAACGTTGACTGTACCTACGGCGATTTTTGCCGAAGCTACATTAAGCTTTTTGGGACTGGGTGTGCCAGCACCTCAGGCAAGCTGGGGAACGTTGACCAGTGATGCTCTGGGAAGCATTTTGGTAGGGAATTTCTATCAACTTTTAATCCCGGCGATATTGATCTCATTAACCATGTTCGCGTTTAATGTGGCTGGTGATGGACTACAGGATGCCCTAGATCCAAAACTACGGAAATAAATGAGTCATAACATAAAGATTTTGATAATACTAGAATAGGAGGGACGATGATGGAGAACCTATTAGAAGTTAACGATTTACACATCACCTTCCATACGTATGCAGGAAAAGTACAAGCTGTTCGCGGCGTGAACTTTGAAGTGAAAAAAGGGGAAGCAGTCGCCATCGTTGGAGAGTCCGGATGCGGCAAAAGCGTTACTGCAAAATCGATCATGCGATTATTGGAAACACCTCCAGCAGAGTATGGAACAGGGTCAATATCATTTGGTGGTAAAGACCTTATTAAAATGAGTGAAAAGGAAATGCAGAAGATTCGTGGAAATGAAATCAGCATGATTTTCCAGGACCCAATGACTTCGCTCAATCCAACGACTAAAATCGGCAGCCAAATTATGGAGGGTATTTTAAAGCATAATAATAATATCTCTCGAAAAGATGCATATGAACGAGCGTTAGAAACGCTTAAACTGGTTGGTATTCCTCAGCCGGAAAAAAGGATGCAGCAATATCCACATGAGTTTTCAGGGGGCATGCGCCAGCGGGCGATGATAGCGATGGCTCTAGCCTGTGAACCGAAATTGTTAATTGCCGATGAACCAACAACGGCATTGGATGTAACGATACAAGCTCAAATTTTAGAACTGATGAAAGATATCCAACGTAGAATGGATACTTCCATCATTTTAATCACTCATGATCTAGGTGTGGTTGCGGAAACTTGCGAAAGGGTAGTAGTCATGTATGCAGGTAAAGTTGTGGAAACAGGTACAGTTGAAGCAATATTTGCAAACCCGCAACACCCATATACAAGAGGATTGCTTAAAACGGTGCCAAGGCTGGATATGGAAAAAACGGCTCCGTTGGTACCGATTATCGGATCACCACCGGATTTGTTAGATCCGCCTAAAGGATGCCCATTTTATCCAAGATGTGAATCTGCAATGAAAGTGTGCAAAGAACATGACCCGGAACTTGAGGTAGTAGAAGAGGGACAGACAGCTGCATGCTGGCTTCACCATCCAATGGCAAAAGCAACACGCGTACAAGCACCGACTAATGTTTAAAGGAGGAGAACCAATGGTTTCACTAAAGAATAAGTCAGTAAAAGAAAAGACAGTCAACGAAAATTCTCCTCTTGTTGAAATAAAGAATCTGAAGAAATATTTCCCTGTTGGTTCTC
>NZ_JBFUIB010000514.1:0-2525 GCF_056402095.1 Peribacillus sp. P4_C12 | reverse complement strand
TGTATCGAAGGTAGCCGTTTTTCCAAAGGAAAAATATCTTTCTGTTATGGATCATCTTGGGTCGGGGAAAGAATGGAATTTGGATCGGCGTTCAGGAGGGTTGTTCATCTTGCCTCCTATCCATCCAGATGAAACTGTGACAGGTGATATGAAACAGTTTTATGATCATCTCAGCTTTTTTGAGAGGGCTGATGCAGAAACAGTTATCATTTCTCCTGGAAGTCATGTATGCAAAATAGATTTTAATGAAGTACTTGCTTATCATAAAAAGCATAAAGCAGATATCACAGTCGTCTATAAAGATTATGTAGGGGAATTGATAGAAAAACCAATTTATCACACCTGCTCAGTTGATTCAGATGAAGATATCACGGACATTAGCTTTTATACGATACCTAGACCTGGAGACCATGTTTGTCTAGAAACCTTCATTATAAGTAAAACCCTTTTGGTGAAATTGATCAAAAGCTGTGTAGCTAGTGGGGAAAATGACTTCTTGAAAGATGCTGTAAAAGCTAACCTTCATCGTTTTAATGTTAAAGGTTACAATTTCACCGGAGATATGCCATTTATCCACTCGATTGAAAGTTTTCATTCAAGCAATATGAATTTTTTGAATCCTTCAGTTATCCGCTCTTTCTTCGGTGATACATGGGATGTTTATACAAAAATTAAACATGAAGCACCTACCAAATATTCAGGATCCTCTAAGGTTACTAATTCTTTAATAGCCAACGGTTGTGTTATTGAGGGGACTGTCGAAAACAGTATACTTTTTCGTGGGGTAAAGGTAAAAAAAGGTGCTATCATAAGGAATAGTATCATCATGCAAAAAGGTGAGATAGAAGAAGGTGCAATCGTAGAAAATATTATTTCTGACAAAGAAGTAAAAATTACTAGTGAGAAAACAGTTATTGGTATAAAACAACCGACTGTAATAAAAAAAGCAGAAATTATTTAATAGAGGAGGTGCGGCAATGAATGTTTTATTTGCTGCTTCAGAATGCGCCCCTTTTATAAAAACGGGAGGGCTAGGAGACGTAATAGGTGCGCTCCCGAAAGCGCTAAAAAAACAGGGAGTCCATGTAAGTGTTATTCTTCCAAAATTTGAGGATCTTCCTTTCCAATTTAAACAGGATATGAGACATATTACGAGTATCGAAGTTCCTGTTGGATGGCGTCAGCAATTTTGCGGAATTGAAAAGCTTGTTGCAAATGGAATTACATATTATTTTCTTGATAATGAATATTATTTCAAAAGACATGGAAGTTATGGGTTTTTCGATGATGGTGAGAGATTTGCCTTTTTCTCCCGTGCCATTTTAGAAGCTCTACCTTATTTAGAAGAAAAGCCGGACATCATTCACTGTCATGATTGGCAAACAGGCCTGGTCAGTGTCCTGAAGAAAGCTCATTATCACAATCATCCTTTCTACCAAGATATTAAAACAGTATTTACGATACATAATTTACGCTACCAAGGAGTTTATTCAAAAACTGTTCTAGCAGAATTATTGGATTTGAGTGAATTGTATTTTAATATCGACGGACTAGAATTCCATGGAAATGTCAGTTATCTGAAAGCAGGTATTGCTTTCTCAAACATTGTCACAACTGTAAGCCCAAGTTATGCAGAAGAAATTCAGACTGCATATTATGGTGAGAATTTGAATGGTTTCTTAAGTAAACGAAGTGGCGATCTTAGAGGAATTATTAATGGGATTGATTATGAAGAATATAATCCTGTCACAGATGAATTCCTTTCGATTCCCTTTAACACCTATGATGGAAAGATGGAAAATAAACGTCAGTTACAGGAATCATTGAATCTCCCAGTCAATGATGGCATCCCTGTTATATCAATGGTAACCAGGCTGGTTGATCAAAAAGGAATTGACCTTATTCTTCATGTTTTTCATGAAATGATAAACCAAGGAATTCAATTCATTCTACTAGGTACCGGTGATGAACAATATGAATCGGTCTTCCGTAATCTGGCTGATCAATATCCAAATCAAGTTTCGGTGAATACATACTTTGATGAAGGATTGGCAAGACGGATTTATGCTGGATCTGATTTATTTTTAATGCCTTCTCAATTCGAACCATGTGGAATAGGGCAACTCTTGGCGATGAGGTATGGTACATTACCGATAGTAAGGGAGACCGGTGGGCTTCGGGATACGGTGATTCCATACAATCAATTTACTGACGAGGGAAATGGTTTTAGTTTTACGAATTATAATGCACACGATATGCTTCATACAATTGAGCAATCAGTAGGAATGTATAAATTCCAGCCGAAAAGGTGGAAGAAGTTGGTTGAAAATACAATGAAACTAGATTTTAGTTGGGCTTCGTCATCCGTAAAATACCTTGACCTGTATGAAAGCTTAATTCCTGTAAAAATCAGATAAAGAAAAAGATAAAACACTTACGAAATTTGTCTTCGTAAGTGTTTTTGTTTCTTTTGCAATGAGATATGGGTATATGACAGATATATATAATATTGCAGTGTAGGAGAA
>NZ_JBFUIB010000513.1:0-2532 GCF_056402095.1 Peribacillus sp. P4_C12 | reverse complement strand
CAATAGAATATGGCTGTTCAGGCTTACTGCTCTTACCAACACCACGATTATCAAAAACGATTACTTTAAAGCGCTTAGCTAAAGTGGGCAACGTTCTATGCCAGGATAAAGAGTTATAGCCGAGCCCCATAATCAACAATAAAGGATCACCTTGTCCGTGAACCTCATAGTAAAGGCTTTCATTGTTATGATTTACGAATGGCATGAAAATACCTCTTTTCTGTAATTAATATGTTAATCATTATATATGATTCTATTATGTGATCGCACCAAATATTTCAAAAATTGCTAATTGACTAAAATCCTATACTACATTACGCTTAATCTGGACACCATAGGGGTTAGTAGATTAGGAGAATAGAATGCCAGGTATGGAAAATGAGACATATATTGAATATAAAAAGCTTGAAGAAGAGTGGAATAAACATATTAAACAGACGGCAAATTGCGAACGATTCGTATTGCTGGTAGAAGAGTTAGTAGGGTCACACCTAAACCAAGTCCAGGACCAAAGAGCCATTATTAAATATTGGTTGGACTTCATGAATTACATGAGTAAAGAAGAGATAGTCAATGTTGCTAAGCATTATATTATGAATGAAACTAAACTAGATCATTTAGATGACATAACATACAACATATCAAAAAAATGGAATGAAAAAGGTAACTTCACTTCCTTGAAAGAAGTATTGAATGAGATGAGTCTTGTACTTAAAGAAAGTCGTATGGAAATGATGAATAATGAAATCAATAATTTAAAGGATGAGCTAAAAGAGGTAAAGTTGCTCTTTGTAAAGTGACGCAAACTTGCCAGTTCCAAAGGAAACAATTAAAGAATGTAGAGGGAAGGATGAACTCCTTCCCATTTATCCAGCTTTTTCAGTCAGTCCGTTTTCATTTAAAAAGTGACGCAATGTRTGATTGAATTTTTCCGTWACTTCAAGYTTWGCAATATGYCCTGATTTYTKRARAATAACTAAWTYAGARTTAGGGATTWGYTCGTGCATAAGRATCTGTATCCAAACTGGGATTATTGAATCATATTGACAACCAATAACAAGTGTAGGAACCTTTATTTCTGGCAACAAAGAGCGATTATCGACCTCAAGGCATGCTTCCATAGATTTTACATAACCTTCTTTGTTTGGTTTRTAAAACTTGWAGAACKCWTCCAWRTTCTCCTGTTTCCAAGAGTATAAACAAGTTTTGGCAGCCATTAATTTTTGCTCCTCGGAAGACAAYAAGAGTGCYCKTGCCTTTCGAACAGGGAAAAASAWTGTTCTWAAYTGWRCTGGRGCATGATAAAACGTACTGACTARAATTAARGATAGGCATCTYTCTGRTGCTTGCCGATAAATTTCCTGTACTACAATACCCCCCATTGACATTCCACAAATGTGWGCGCTTTCTATTTTTAATTCATCAAGTAAGGACAAAATATCCTTCGCGAAATTTTTAATCGTTATTCCGTCCATTCTTGGATTATTGCCATGACCTCTTAAATCAGGAACAATCAGGTCATACTGATCTGCTAATTCAAACTGTTTTTCCCAACCTTCCTTTATTTCACCAAGTCCATGAATGAGAACTAAAGGTTCGCCATTGCCAGTACGCAAATAGGGCATTTCGTCTTCACTAACAGCTGTCGTTTTCACATTCAAAACCTCCTTAACTTGTTTTAATAGAGTTTCCATAATTACGGATGGTTAATCACTTGTAATTGAGTGTTTAATAATTGTTTCTATAATCTTTTGCCTTCATTCCGGTAAGAGTTTTATATTGTGCAGTTGTACGGTCTCTCGCTCAAAATGTGAGGCATCTAAAAGAACTAAACCCTCTTCATAAAAGGAATGGAGTCCTGCAAGTTTTCTAGCATATTATTTCTAAGATTTCTTGACTAAACGGGAATAGGAAGCAACGGAGGATGTATATCAGAAACGTGATTGTTACATCGCAGCGAAAGTTAAGGTCATGTTTTAATCTTTTTATCAAGTCCTTGATAGTAGGGAGGCGCTCGACAATCCTTTCGAACAAAGAATATATCTTCCAGCATAGTTCAAATCTAAAATAACTATTTTGAAATGTAAGGCGAAATAATATCCAGTCTTAAAAAGTAGGACTCCTGAATACCCTAAAGCTTCTTTGTTTTATATTACGTGTTGGGAGTCACTACTGTTCTAAATGGACGTGRATTATAAATTCATTCAATTTACCTAAAGATATGCTGAATTGCCTTAAAGTCATAAAGTGATGATTAGGGTTATTTTAATAAGTTTAATAAAGGCAAAAATGTCAACGAATAAACGTTAAAGTACGACTTTTCTCTTAATGAACCGATGATTTTGTCCCCCGATGTTGTTCAAATAATTTTATTTCCCCTCAAAGCCGTGAAAAGAATGATATTCTTTGCACATATTCAGCTATTTAATTTCTAATCATGCAAAAAAACTCACTCAATTCGAATGAGTTTTTGATTATGTAAAATAACTTCCGTGCTCCTTCTGTAACTGTTTAAAAGGAACGGATTGGGTG
>NZ_JBFUIB010000512.1:0-2535 GCF_056402095.1 Peribacillus sp. P4_C12 | reverse complement strand
GCATGGAGAAAAGGACGTAACTACGATTCATTTCCAACACCTCCAACTAAAAAATGAATGTGGTTGGCATAGTGTAATCTAAAAAAACCGCAAATGCGGTTAGGTTTCATTAGTTAAAATTTAATTAGAAATTTGCAATGGTCATCTCTGTCTGTTTTACAGCAAATTCTATTTACCTGGTCTGTTTCAAGTATATTTTTAAACATTTGTGTTTCACAACTGCAAGCTGTTTTGAATTCCTTCGCCACTGCTAGAATTGGACAGTTATACTCAACTAGTTCATATGTGTTTTCGTCTATTTGAGATATATTTGCCATATAACCTTTTTCGTTTTGAATTTTAACGAGTTCATTCATCTTTTCATGGGTAGATTTTTGAGCGATTCTTGTTGAATATTCCTTCGTTAGTCGTTGCTCTCGTTTCTTAAATAAATAATGGATGGATTCATCTCCATGCAAATCTTTAATATCGTGAAGGAATTCAACACTGATTCCCTCATAATTTTTAGGGAATAGTCTTTCACCTTTTTCTGTTAAAGAATAGATTTGTAAAGGTCTTCCCATGGGCTGCTTGATTTCGTTACTTTGGATTAAACCATCTTTTTCCAATATATTTAGATGCTTTCTTACAGCCATATGTGTAATATTTAATCGATCAGTTAAGTCATTGACCGTTAATGATACTTCTTTTTTCAATAAATCAAGTATCTTATCTTTAGTAGATTTTTTTGTAGCATCCATGATCATGAGCACCTCACTTTCAAATTAGAGGAAAATTTAATCAAAATTGTATTTAAAATAAAAAGCAGTGCGTAATGCTGTGCACTGCTGGAGTTTTTTATTTAAATTAAAACTAATTATACTATATAGTATAAAATTCTAAAAGTGAAATAGCCTATTTTGGCAATTATTGATATTGAAGAATTTGGCTTTTAAATAATATTTGAAGGAAATTAGAAAAAAAGAATCAGAAAGATTGCAAATAAATTGTTTCTAATTAACTTTTGTTGTATTCTATAAAAAGATTAATTATACCTTTTAGTATAAAAAGTATAATTAATTCGCATGTTTTTTTCATTGAGAAATAGCTTAGAGAAAGGGAGGCAACTCATTTGAAAGAACTAAATGAAAAACAAGAAGTATTTTTCAATATATTAAGCGGTGATTCTACGGATGGTGACGGTGGTTATGGTGTTGGTACGATGGATCTAAATAATGTTACACCTATCATTATTAATCCAGAAGATAACAAAATCTTTATAGATATGGAAGCTCTACATGGTCGAAGTTTTGTGGAAAAAAAGGTAAGGTTCCGACCAAATAAATCTCATGCGGGAGATGACCCGAAACTTTATTGGATTGTTTGGGTGAGTCTTAATTCTACAAAAGATGGTCCATATTATTCCGGGTGTACCGCATGTGAGATATTTGTATCCAGAGAAGAGCGACGCATTAAACTCGGATATAAGTCCATGCCAGAGCATGTTAATAACTTGGATAAAGCAATAAAAAGTAAATTCGTTTTATCACATATTGATAAGAAATCGAAAAATTTATTAAAAGAATTCTTAATAAGTTATGATAAAGATTTTTGGGAACGATCAAGTAAAGAATTAAAGGAACAAATCACTGTTTAATTTTCTTAACAAAATCAATTTAAAAAATTAAAAGGTTGGTCTGACTAGATAACTTACATTATGTTTGTGAAGATACAGCATTAAGGATATTTAAATTTAGTGTTTAATGATTATTTTAGATAAGTAGGAGTGAATAAAATGGCGTTTGTTATTACATCACCTTGTATTTCGGAAAAAGCAGCAGATTGTGTTGATGTTTGTCCAGTAGATTGTATTGAGCTTAGTGAAGATCAATATATTATTGATCCATCTTTATGTATTGATTGCGGTGCCTGTGAATCGGCCTGTCCAGTTGAAGCAATCTATCATGAGGATGAATTACTAGAAGAAGATCAAATTTTCTTTGAAAAGGCTAAAAAGTACTTTGGTGCATAATCTCATGCTTTTTAGTATGCCTAGTATATGAAAAACAGATTATGAACTTTGAGATGGAGGAGGACCTACTCTGTTAGTTAAATGAGGCTGACAGTAGTTAATTGATTATCATGAATTACTCTGAAATTTTAGATGAAATTAAAGCATTGTGCCCTCATTCGTTTATACGACTTGCTGAACCGATGGCAAATCATACATTTATTCAAACGGGAGGAAATGCGGATATCTATATCAAACCAGAAAATGTAGATGAAGTTCAAAAAATAACTCGATACTCTTTTATAAAAAGGATTCCTTTAACCATACTTGGTTATGGAACAAATGTGATTATTCGAGATAGAGGAATTCGTGGAATTGTGATGATTTTGGACAATTTAAATGAAATAAAGGTACATGAAAATGAAATTAAAGCTGAAAGTGGAGCCAGTATCATTGATGTGTCCAAAGCTGCTCTCAAGCATCATTTATCAGGGATGGAATTTGCATGTGGAATCCCAGGAAGTGTGGGAGGAGCTTTAATGATG